>JALHSV010000160.1 GCA_022865525.1 Thermodesulfovibrionales bacterium | reverse complement strand
GGAGTTTCGGATTCAATCCCCTGGCGCTCAGAACAACATAGAGGTTTTCCGCATCTGTCGGCAGAACAGATATCAGGCACTGTGCCTTTTCGATTCCTGCCTTTTTCAGGAGATCATCGTTCGTTGCATCTCCCTGGATAACGAGCAACTCCTCTTTCCGATCTGCATCCAGTAGAACCTCGTTTTTTTCAATCACAATGAATTGCAACTTTTCATGTTCAAGTTCCCTGGCGATAACTTTCCCCATTCTGCCATAACCGCATACAATAAAATGATCTTTAAAATTCCTGAGCTTTTTTTCCACCCTTTTCCTCCCGTATATTTCTTGCAACTCTCCCTCCAACAGTATCTTTGCCCCAGCACTGAGAGCATATAGGACAGTTCCAACACCACCGATTAGCAGGACAACCGTAAAGAGCTCTCCGCGAAAGGATAACTCGTGGATTTCCCTATACCCTACTGTTGTAAGAGTTATGACCGTCATATAAAAGGAGTCCCAAAAACTCCATCCCTCAATAACCATATATCCGGTCGTGCCGAATAAGATAACGAGCCATATCATGCCTGCTGCTACAACAAGGCGTTTCCTGAGTTCTTTCACTGGTTTTGTTATTCCTTTTTAGCCTGCTGAGGCCTGCCTCAAATTATTACCTTTTCATTATATATGAACACCGGAATTATTTTATCGGTGACTGAGGCACATTTCGCATGGTCTGCCTGGACAATACGCCCTCAATTTTATTGGTTACCAATGTTCAAACAACCTCTTCATGTTTCTCATCTCCCTGTTTAATGCATATGCCTTCTCAAACTGGAAATCCGTATAGGTTTTTACATCATATCCTTGCATGGTTTTTTCTATTTTGATGGCACCGTCGATATCAGTTCTCAGGACTTTATTACCTGACAAGGTGTCCAGGGTTTCCTGATGAGGATGGCCGAACTGATTGTCCCGTTCAGTGCTGATTACTGCGATGTCAGGGTTCACGGCGTCAAGAAAAGGTTTGGATGCTGATGTTCTTCCGCCGTGATGTGGAACCTTGATCACATCACTTGCAAGCCATTTCCCCAGGTGAAGCATGTTCTCTTCTGCTTCATCCTCAACATCACCTGCAAAAAGAAATGAAGTGTTTTTGTCTTCAATTCTCAGGACGAGTGAATCATTATTTACTGCAACATAATCATTCCCTTGCATAGTATAAAATTCTGGGTAGGGATGAAGCACAAAGATTCTGTATCTTATCCCCTCAATCATATCTCCTCTTTCGAGCACGCGATATGCCGGAGAATCAAAGGACCCAGGGAAACTCATCCCGCTGCCATGCCAGACTTCCCGGATATGAAATCTCTCATTGATATACTCCAGGCCACCTGTATGGTCAGGGTGAATATGCGAAAGCGCAAGGGCATCGATAGTCTTTTTCCCTCGATACCGAAGAAATGAAGCAACTTCCCTGCCGGTCCTTCCTGTATCGACAACCAGTGTCTTCCCGTCGGGGAGTTCGACAACCGCTGCATCTCCCTGCCCAACATCGAGGAAAGTAACAGAGAGCTTATCTTGCTCAAGGATTGAAAATACGCTATAGAATACGAGCGGTATGAACGGAATCAGCAGGAGATATCTTTTTTGCTTATTGAGAATAAACAAGAGAAAGCCGCTGTAAAACAACAGCACAATCACCGGAGGAAACGCCGGAATCTTCAGATCGGCAAAAGGGATTTCAGATAACGCCTGAACAATCGCAACACTCGCATCGGCGACCATTGAAATGATCTGAGTGAATGGGTAAAAACCGGTTATCAGAAACACGAAAGCCGAGATTACAGACAGGGGTATAAGAATAAACCCGATGAGCGGTGCAACAACGAAGTTTGATATCGGGGATATCAGGGAAACATAGTGAAAGGAATACGCAACAAGCGGTGCTGTTCCTACAGAAACTGCGAGTGTCAACAACGC
Source organism: Thermodesulfovibrionales bacterium (assembly GCA_022865525.1). GTDB lineage: Bacteria > Nitrospirota > Thermodesulfovibrionia > Thermodesulfovibrionales > SM23-35 > JALHSV01. The sequence continues at coordinate 4,447 of JALHSV010000160.1, read as the reverse complement.
GCTACTCCTGATAAATCCGGCAATTTTATGTCCTTTTTCCTGCCCGGTATCTTTTTTCTCGATAGTAAAACCAATAAACATTACTGCAAGAAACGAAAGCTGGAATGACAGGCTGAAGATCGATCCCGGTTCCCAGAGAACGATGATAAAGGCCGCAAAGATCAATGCGTTCAGCCAGAAGCCCTTTCTGCCGATGATAAGTCCGAGAAGAAAAAGCCCTATCATGATAAAGGACCTGATCGCGGGGATACTGCCCCCTGAAAGTCCAAGATATGCGATCATAAAAGGAAGGCTGAGGACGGCAGCAGCCTGAGCAGGGGTGATATACAGTGTTCCCCTCTGCAGAACTGAGTGCGGTAGTACCTGGATTATCATCCGGAATATTCCGAATAAAAAAACCGAGAAAAGACCGAAATGGGTTCCTGAAATGGAGAGGATATGCGTGAGTCCTGTCGCATTGAATGCTCCCCTCAAGCGTTCGCTGAGGGAGGCATCCTGGCCGATCGTCATTGATGCTATGAGTGCTCCGGAGTCTTTTTTGAAATTGCCAGCGATAAATGTATGAATCCTGTGCCGCCATTCCTGCACAGTTGTATACACTGATGGGTTTCCCGTTCCCTCATCAACTACTTCTGACAGACGAGCATGAAGAGTATCGATAACATGAGTGCCGGGATTCAGGCGCTTCCTGCTTTTCAGGAACTTTACAACAAGTCCATAGTCCCTCCCTAACGCAAACTCCCTGTCTGCAAAAATGACTACCTCGCGCCCGATGAGCTCATGAATGCTGTCACCCGTCGTTGCATTCACTGCGGATTCTATCTGTGCTGTCTGCCGGAGGGAGCCTTGCTCGGTCTTCACTGGATACGTTTCAAAGGTGCACCGAATCGCTGTCATGTCTTTGATGGATGGAATTTCATAAGCAGGTTCGTATCGGAGAAAAGCATAAACTACACCCAAAACTACCATAAGGACGAGGAGCGGTTTCCTCCTCATAAAAAGGAATGCGGAGGATATGACACCAAGAAAACCTGTCGTGTAAGGGAAATACTGAAATGCGTAGAAAAAGAGTATGCCTGTAAAAAAAGAGATAATAAAAGGCATCAGGTCAATTTTGTTTGGATAACCTCTGCAATATCCTGTGCGAGATTTTTGATCAACTGAAGGTCTTCACCCTCAAGCATTACCCTGATTTTCCGTTCAGTTCCGGACGGCCTGACAAACACCCTCCCCTTTCCTGCAAGCCTCCGCTCTGCATTCCTGATCGCACCCATGATTTCCGGAATCTCACCGATATCCTGCCTGTGCTTTACTTTTACATTTGTCAGAATCTGTGGATAGAGAGTTATTTCCTGTGACAGTGCTGATAACGGTGCATTCCTCTTTTTCATCAGATACATGACCTGCAGTGCTGTCAGGGGGCCATCGCCGGTCGTATTATGGTCCAGAAAAACGATATGGCCGGACTGCTCTCCGCCGAAATTGTATCCGCTCTTCAGCATTTTTTCGACCACATACCGGTCACCTACCTGTGTCCTGACCAGTTTGATGGCATGCCTTTCGAGATATTTCTCAAGACCAAGGTTGCTCATTACGGTTGAGACAACAGTATTTTTTTTCAGCATCTTCTCCTTTTTCATTTCCACTGCCCACATGCCCATGACCTGGTCACCGTCAAGAATTGCACCGCGTTCGTCACAGAAGATTGCCCGGTCGGCATCACCGTCGTGTGCGATACCGAAATCTGCACCATGCCGTTTTACCGCCTTCTGCAATCCCTCAGTATGCAGAGACCCGGAATGTTCATTGATATTTATCCCGTCCGGGGAATGATTGAGCGAGATAACCTCTGCACCCAATTCCCTGAACAGCCATGGAGTTGTCTTGTATGCAGCACCATTGGCACAATCGACGACAACCTTCATGTCCTCGAACGTTATCCCCCTTGGTATGGTTGATTTTATATATTCAATATACCGCCCTGTTGCGTCATCAAGACGGTATGCCCTTCCGATCTCTGCACCTTTCATCCGGTGCCGGGAAAGGTTGTCATCCTTCACAAGGCCCTCAATTTTCTGTTCGAGCTCGTCAGGCAGTTTGAAGCCCTTCGATGAAAAAAACTTTATGCCGTTGTCCTCGAAAGGGTTATGTGATGCGGATATGACAATGCCTGCATCCAGCCGCAACGTTCTGGTGAGGAAAGCAACCCCGGGAGTTGGGATGGGGCCAACGAGGGTAACATTCATTCCCATGGAACAAATCCCGGATGTGAGTGCGCTCTCTATCATATACCCTGAAAGTCTCGTGTCTTTTCCGATCAGTATCATGTTTCGCCCGTGCTTTTCTCTCAGAAGATACGCAATTGCCATCCCAACGCGTAAAACAGTCTCCGGTGTCATAGGATCATCATTCACCGTGCTCCGTATCCCATCTGTTCCAAAGAGTCTCATCTCGCTCTGTATCCTTTCCTCTTGCATGCTTATCTTCTTTTGCCCCTTGCTTCGATCACAACCTGAACCGTAACCGTAGCGGTTTTTGTTCGCACAATGCGGCCTGTCAGATCGAGCTTCAAATCCTGGGTAAACGTCTCGTTCATTCCTGTAACATCGAGCGGTTCTGTTTTCAACGTATTGATTCTTGCTATCTCGGGCCTGATACCGTCGATTTCAACAGTCAGTGGTATAACAGAAACGGACTTCACAGAAAATCCCCTCTCCGGCTCACCGGTTACCAAGGGGATAACCCTTACTGTTTTCTTTGCGGTTTCTTCAGTGGTCACCTTAACATTTGAAGGATTAATATTGGTGACGGTAATTGCATGGGGCAGTCGTATATCCTCCCTGTGGACATAATAAGTGCTCTCTCCTTTTTTAGCCTTGCTGAGATCAAGAGAAACACTGATATCTGCCGGTTTGGTATTTTTCAGCAATCTCTCCTGTCCCCTCATGTTCAGGCTTATGACCTTTACGTTGTGATTGACGATCTCAAGTCCCGGCGGAATATCTTTGAACTCAATCGGCACATCAAAAGATATCTCTGACTGCCCGCGCGATGTCACAAAGATCCATAAGACGATTGACAAAAACACCGCGGTTAACTTCAGGCCAAGGTTCTCAAGAGCGATCTTCTTCATTTCTTCTCCTTTGCAGTAAAGAGATCAGTAAGGATATCCCTGAGCGTCCCCATATCAAGATGGCTTTCGAGATTGCCCTTGATTGCGAGCGATACGGTGCCTGTCTCTTCTGATACGATGAGTACCACGGCATCAGTCTCCTCTGACAGTCCGAGAGCTGCGCGGTGTCTTGTGCCTAATGACTTGCTGATATCAGGCCCCATGGTTATCGGCAAAAAACATCCCGCAGCAACAATCCTGTTGCCCCGTATAACAACGGCGCCGTCGTGAATAGGCGATGTGGGATGGAATATGCTGAGAAGCACTTCTTTCGAAACCTTTGCATCCAGCGGTGTGCCTATTTCGACAAAATCCTTGAGGCTTGTCTCCCGCTCAATCGCTATAATGGCGCCGATTTTTCTGTTTGCAAGGGCTATCGTTGCCCTTATAATCTCTTCAAGCGATTTGAGTTCCTCGGCAGACGTCAATGTCCTGAGGAACTTCGTCTCACCCATCTGGGCGAGTGCCCTTCTGATCTCCGGCTGGAAAAGGATAATGATAGCAATAACGATCTGCGCCCAGAAGCTTTGTATTAACCAGTCCACCGTATAGAGCTCAAAATACCTGGAGAATATAGACCCCAGGAGCAGAACACCCAGCCCCATGAGCATGTGTGCAGCCTTTGTACCCTTTATCATGAGGAGCAGACGATAGAGTATGATCGACATCAGAATGATATCTACCAGATCCTGCCATCGTAATTGCCTCAGAAAGTCCATCACGGTACCTTTTTTGCTTACTATCATACCATACGGCAAAGTGAGAAGTTTGACAAAGAAAACACCGATAAGGTATTGTTAATGAACTATCGCGGGGTGGAGCAGCCTGGTAGCTCGTCGGGCTCATAACCCGAAGGTCAGAGGTTCAAATCCTCTCCCCGCCACCAAGGAAATCAAGGGTTTGCAGCGATGCAAGCCCTTTTTTTATTGATGGAGAGCCATTATGCATGGACAACAGCCTCCAAATCCTTATGTGGCAAGGGTTGTACAAAACCTTCAGATTCGTTTTTTCCGAAATCTTCTAACATTCTTCTAACACTTTTATTTTTTGAGTCCGAAAAACTATCAAAATTCTCCACACAACCGAGCATGTTCTCCAGCCTTCTCACTTGCTCTGTATTGACCTCTCTGATGAGGTGACCGTATCTATCAAGTACGAGATCTCCACCGGGCTTATCGGTCATTGGAAGAATCGATATGCGGAGGGCAAACTGGTAGAGGGCAAGGCAGAGAATGTAAAAGCACTGGAAGCGAAGGTGAAGGACCTGGAGCAGAT
>JALHSV010000159.1 GCA_022865525.1 Thermodesulfovibrionales bacterium | reverse complement strand
TCCAGGAAGAGGTATATCATGTAATGCAGATGCTTATTGAAGAAGGACGCACGGTTTTAATCGAGACGAACGGATCACTCAGCATAAAAGGGATCGACAGGAGGGCGGTTATTATCCTTGACATCAAGACACCCGGCAGCGGAATGAGCGAGAGAATGGACTTTTCAAATCTCGATGAGATCGGAAAACATGATGAAGTAAAGTTCGTCATCACAAACAGGGATGATTATGAGTGGACAAAAAACACCATTCACACCTTCGATCTGTCACAGAAATGCAATCTCCTGATTTCGCCTGCATTCGGTTTTATCCGTCCGGAGGATTTCGCACGGTGGATGATCGGTGATAAACTCCCTGCACGGCTGAATCTCCAGCTTCACAGATATATTTTTGGTTCTGAACAAAGAGGAGTATAATCAGTATATGGACGACAGGAGCGGAGGGATATGAAAGAGAAATTCCCGCATCTGCCCGAAAGAATTTCCGGACTTGCCGACATCGCATATAACCTGTGGTGGAGCTGGCATCCCTCGGCGAGAATGCTCTTTAAGCTTTTGGACAGGGTTGCATGGAAGGAAAGCAGGCATAATCCTGTCCTGATGCTGAAAGACCTTCCACTTGAAGTCTTGAGCTCAGCTGCACAAAATCCCGATTATCTGCATCATTATGATTATGTTATGTCCCGGTTCCGGGATGATATTGAAACCAGGGTCTGCTGGTTTGCAGCGAATATACGGGAGCCAAACTGCCAGCCTGTTGCGTACTTTTCTGCTGAATACGGCCTCCACCATTCCCTGCCGTTCTACGCAGGTGGATTAGGATTTCTGGCAGGAGATTACATCAAGGAATGCAGTGATCTCGGTGTCCCTATGGTTGCAGTGGGATTCGCGTATCCGGGTGGGTATCTGCGGCAGAAGATCAGGATGGATGGCTGGCAGGATGACGTACATGAAGTCCTTGACAGCGATGCAGCTCCTATCGAAAGGGTACTGAATGAAAACGGTGAACAGCTTGTTGTCAGGGTTCCTTTTATGGAACCGCCGATTTATACAGCGGTCTGGAAGGTGGATGTCGGGAAAATTCCTTTGTACCTCATGGATACGGATATCGAACAGAATGAGCCATGGAACAGAGGAATCAGTGCGCGGCTGTATCTTGGTGACATGGAACAGCGTCTTCGTCAGGAAATGGTGCTGGGGATAGGAGGCATCGCCGTACTGAATACCCTGGGAATCAGACATGCCGTCATACATCTCAATGAGGGACACTCTGCCTTTGCGATTATGGAAAGAATCAGGGAACGGATAGAGGAAGGGATGAACTTCAAAGATGCGGTCGAACGGGTCCGTGCAACAACTGTGTTCACCACGCATACCCCTATGCCGGCAGGCCATGACGTCTTTCCCTTTCATCTCATGGATAAGTATTTCAGTCACTGCTATCCCTTTCTTGGCCTGACCCGCGAGCAATTCCTCGAGATGGGGACGAATCCGAAAGAACCCGGAGCAGGATTCAATATGACAACCTTCTCACTGAGGCTGTCCTCCTTCACCAATAGCGTCAGTAGAAAACATGGTGAAGTCACACGCAGTATGTGGCACCATCTGTGGCCTGACAGGAAGGAAGAGGATGTCCCGATTGTCTCCATAACAAACGGAATCCATGTACCGACCTGGGTCGAACCGAAGATCGAGCTCCTTTTCAACAAGTATCTTGGTACACGCTGGCTTGAAGATCATGACAATCCTGCTGTCTGGGAGTTGGTTGACGATATTCCGGATCAGGAATTATGGAAAGTCCATCACTGGCTGAAAATAAAGTTGCTGAACTTTATCAGGGAACAGGCGCGAAGACGCTGGATACAGAACAGGGTGAATCCGGACAGCGTCATCTCCAATGGCGTTTTGCTTGACCCAACGACCCTCACTATTGGTTTTGCCCGGCGCTTTACCGCATACAAAAGGCCGGATCTTATCTTTAAAAATTTGGACCGCTTGAAGAAAATTCTGAACAATCGCTGGCGGCCAGTCCAGGTTATATTTTCAGGGAAAGCCCACCCTGCTGATGATGAAGGCAAGCGGATACTGCAGAGAATATTTACTCTTGCGCACGATCCTGAAATGGGCGGAAGGATTGCTTTTGTCGAAAACTATGATGAACAGCTCGCCCAGTACATGGTGCATGGTGTTGACCTCTGGCTGAATAATCCACTGGCCCCGATGGAAGCATGCGGAACAAGCGGAATGAAAGCCTCACTAAACGGCATCCCCCATATCAGCATTCTTGACGGGTGGTGGATAGAAGGGTTTAACGGAAAAAATGGGTGGGCTTTTTCCGGCGATGGTGATGACAGGGATGCAGAGGCAATGTATCATCTCCTCGAAACAGAAATTGTTCCCCTTTACTATACGCTAAACGAGTCCGGCATTCCGGCTGACTGGGTAAAAGTTATGAAGCAGGCAATAAAATATACCGGTGCTCAGTTCAGCGCTCGCCGAATGGTAAAAGAATATGCACTGACCTTTTATCAGAATGCAATGAAATCAGCGTCGTAAAGGAATTCACGGGCCGTATTTTCAACCCTCAAAAAAAAGGAGTATATATGATCTCAAAGATTCTTGTTCCGACAGACGGGTCAAAACCTGCACGGAAGTCAGTTGAATATGCAGTTGAGTTTGCACGACAAACGGGTGCAACAATTGTCTTAC
>JALHSV010000158.1 GCA_022865525.1 Thermodesulfovibrionales bacterium | reverse complement strand
GAAATGAAGCGTGTCAATCCCTTTGACTGGAGCCGTGAGTTTCCCGAGGCCATGAAGTCCGGCGGCTTCGATTGTGTCTTAGGCAATCCTCCGTATGGGGCACTTTTTTCTAAAAATATATCAAATTATTTTCAAAAAAAATATGAAGTTGCTCATGGTGAATTGGATTCTTATTCCCTTTTTATTGAACAATCCTTGAAATCACTTAACAAGAAAGCTCTCTTCGGTATGATTGTTCCTGATACTTGGCTAACTTTAATTAATGCTTCTCAATTACGACGTTTTATTTTAAGTGATTTTTCAATTATTGAAATTGATTTGCTTAATGAATTCATTTTTAAAACTGCCACAATTGATCCTCTTTTACTTTTTATTAAAAATGATTTACCAGATGAAAAGCATAATATTTTGATCAATTCTTTAGAAAAAAAAATTCGGCCATTAGAACAATTAGATTTTAGCAATACATCACAAATACTTCAGAAAACTTGTCTAACAAACACTAACTTTCAAATCAATGTTTTTGTTACAAAAGATAATTTTTCAATTATAAAAAAATGCAATTCAAATTCAGTTTTACTTTCAGAATTAGTTGATTACCGAGCGGGTTGTAAACCGTATGAAGTTGGTAAGGGATTTCCACCTCAGAAAAAAGAAACATTATCTTTAAAGCCTTTCACATCTTTCAAAAAGGTAGAATCTGATTGGAAACCTATAATTAGAGGGAATGATGTTCAGAGATATTGTATTGAAAAAAAGAAACCAGAATATATTAAATATGGAAAATGGTTAGCTGCTCCACGTGAATGGCGAGTTTTTTCTGGAGAAAGATTACTTATTCAAGCCATAAGAAACCCATCTATTTTTAGAAGAATAATTTCCACTTACACAAATGAAGATATCGTTTCAAGAATTAATGTATATTCGTTATTAATAAAAACAGGGGTTAATCTTCATTATTACCTCATCTTAGGAATTATAAATTCTTCGTTGATGAATTGGTTACTTAAAAAAATTTATGGACTCCATACTTATATTATTACTGGTGTTCTTCAATTGCCAATTAAAAAGTTTGATAATTCAACTGAAAAAATGCAGAATGATATTATCTCACTTGTGTCTTCAATGCTTACCTTTAACAAACAGCTCCTATCAGTAAATACAAGTCACGAAAAAACCATTATCCAGCGCCAGATCGAGGCAACCAACTACGAAATCGATCGGCTGGTGTATGAATTGTATGGGTTGACGGAAGAGGAAATCAAAGTCGTGGAAGGTGAACGTTGACTGGGACAACGGGTTTTCGAGCTTTTTGTAAATTTGAAAGAACCTTCGAAACATTGTGGGATCAGTGGCCAATCTATTTAGATATTTGCATATATCGTTATAAGGAAGAATTATGACGTTTACTCCTTTTAAAAAAACCTCTATCGCAGAACTTAATGCGGCTGACCTTGCTTTGCTTGTTGATATACCAGAAGGCTGGTTTATTGAATATAAACGTGAACCTTGCAAGTCAAAGGATTATGCAAAGGAAGCTTCTGCTTTCGCGAACTCGAGAGGTGGATGGATGTTTATTGGCCTTGAAGAGGACCCAGAAACCAGAAAACCGCTTGGAGGGCCAGGGCTTCAGACAAGTAAAGCCTCAAAATTTCTCGATGCAGCTCGAGATTCAATAATCCAGAACCTCAGTCCATCACCTTATCTTGAATTGATAATTGTTTCTGGTCCAATCCCTGAACTATTAATTCCGAATGATAAATGTGTTCTGGTAATTTATATACCAGAAAGCCAAAACACTCCTCATATACATTGTTCCGGACAAATTTACCAACGCCAAGCAGATTCATCTAAACCTATTAATGGTCGTGCTGAACTTGATGATCTTTATAAGCGAGCCGAAAATTCACAAATATTTGTTGACGAAAAACTTGATCTAGGATTTGACAACGCATGGAGAGATTATAACGAATCCCCTTGGTTATATCTTGCACTTGTTCCTGACCCGGCCCTTTCGTTTCATTCCCATGATATTGATCTCAAAAAGTTCAGGGAACTTCTATCAAATCGAAAGGAGATTTCGAATCAACCGGTAATAAGTCTCCCTGACATTTACACATCATCGCTTGGATTTGTTGCTCGAAACCACAGAGAACAAAACGATCCTGCTGGAACCGCTACTACTTTGGAATATATGTTTGATGGAACATTTTTTTTATCAATCCCGCTTTCATATGGGTTTGTCTCGGATTCTAGTGACAATTCCGATTTCCTTAAAAAGCAGACTGGGAAACGCTTTATTACTTTACTCCAGCAAAATGGTTGGAGTAATGCGCGTTTTATTGATTGCACTAACATCATGCTCTGTATGGCTGCAATGCACCCTCATATTTGTCAATTACTCAAGGAAGTGGGGGCATGTTCTCGTTATCTTTCACGTATTCGAATGGTAAACATATTTCGCTCAATTCCCTTCTTTGATTCTGATGCATATATTGATTCATATTTGAATCGCTCCATTCCAATAATCCTTCGTAAAGAAATTAGAATTCCTTGGCGTAAAAACAAATGGATTGAACTTGACGATATTTCTGATTTTTCAGCCTTTTTAGCCTGTCTACCAGTCGTGCTTTTTTCTCTTGGAATTGGCGATGATAAAGATGATATAAATGATATCATTACACAATCTATTAAATCTTTTAATTTTTCACAACAGAAAGATTTTGGAACAAAAAAATAGTTATGCACGAGGTGAAGATGTCAGTTCGTGAACAAATTTGAGGTGCTAATGGAAACGAAGATCGCAGTATTTAAAGGAAAATCGATACGCAAGACCCTATTCAACAACGAATGGTGGTTCGTCATCGAAGATGTTGTGTTGGTTTTAACGGATTCAAGTGACCCAAAACAATACATTAAAAGAATGAAGCAGCGCGACCTGGAGCTGAACAAAGGGTGGGTACAAATTGTACATACCCTTGCGGTTGATACGGAAGGCGGTCAGCAGAAGATGATTTGCGCCAACACGGAAGGGATTTTTCGAATCATCCAGTCTATCCCGTCGCCCAAGGCTGAACCCTTCAAGCGCTGGTTGGCCAAAGTAGGATATGAACGGGTCCAGGAAATCGAAGATCCCGAACTGGGACAGAAGCGCACTCGCGCTTTATACAAAGCCAAGGGCTACAGCGAGGATTGGATCGAAAAACGGATGCGCGGCATTGCCATCCGCGAAGAATTGACCGATGAGTGGAATAAACACGGAGTTGAAAAGGATCGGGAATATGAAATATTGACGGCTGAAATTTCCAAAGCGACTTTCGGGTTTACGCCAAGCGAATATAAAAAATTGAAGAAGTTACAAAGGGAAAATCTGCGTGATCATATGACAGATCTGGAACTGATATTTTCCATGCTGGGCGAAGCGGCTACCAGCGAAATCACAAAAGTGGAGCATCCGTTGGGATTTGATGAGAATCGCCATGTTTCCAAGCGCGGTGGCCGAATCGCCGGTGGGGCAAGGGAGAAGCTGGAAAAGGAGACCGGGAAAAAAGTGGTTAGCCCAGATAATTACTTGTCTGAAACTCAAAAAAGAAAAAAATTGAAAAGATAGCGAACCCTATTTTATGCCATTGCGGATCTTTTCGGCTAATTTTACCATTTCAGCCTTTGTTGGCTTTTGTCCTCTCAAGGTGCGGAAAAAAACAGGGAGGACTTTAACCAATTCCTGGTCAGCCATGATATCACTTGGAACGATTCCCTGGTCGGCGGCGGCCAGGTCAAAGAACTGGTACCACTCATCCGATCCTTCGACCAGGTTGAGCGCTACGGCATATTTTTCAAGTATTTCCCTTCCTTTTGGCGGCGGAATCAACCCCCGCTCCATTCGGCTTATGTTGGCTGGATCGCATGAAGCTTTCTTGCAGAACATGCGCAGGGTCAATCCTTGTTCTTGGCGAAGCTGTTCAAAATAACTTCCGAAATTAATCGTTTTTTTCACGACCTCCTCCTTTTTCTCTTGTTGTAGTTTTTATACAACAGTCAAATGGAAAAGTCAAACTTTCTTTTTAAATTTGCAGATCGTGTTCTGCTCGGTTAACAGATAAATCAACGAGGCATTTGTGACAGGTCTTTCAATATTACATTGAAGAGAAAAGGGCCGGGTGCAGTGCAAGTAATTGAACGTAGTCCGCATGTAGGGGCACGGCGCGCCGTGCCCATTGTCATCGCGTCCCTGGTCACCACTTTGGTGCCAGGTCTTTCATTATTACTTTTTTCCATACTTTCATTCCTGTTTTTGCCTCTGAAAGTTGACAAAAGAAAAATATTGAATATAATATTTGTGCGGGTAAGTCCTGTGATGTCCTTCGGGTGCTTCCTTCCATAGGTTGGCCCTGAGCCCGGAGGAATCAGCATTACAGGGGCCGCATTTTTTTTATTCCTCATTTCAAGTATTCCGTTTCATATGCGATTTTTGTTTTGAACAATTCATACCATTCCAAGTCTTTCAGTTCGTACTTACGGAAAATTCCCCAGCAAAAGAGGTCGACGGCCTGCAATTCAAAGGATGCGGTTGAAGATAGATGACGAATACGCAGGAAAATGTTCAAAGGCAAATATGCTTCCAGTTGATTGGCCAAATAGGCATTGAAGTCTCGTATTTCTTCGGAATTTTTAGATTTATCTACAATGAGCTCAATATGTTGTTTGGAAGTTTGCAGCCGCGGTGCCATTTTTTCAATTAAAATTCTTGAAAGGAAATTATAAAGCTTTTTCTTGCCGGTTTTTGTTTTTAAATCATCATGAACCCGGCTTTTGTTCAAAGTCAAAGTGAATATCTCCCAACCATTGTTTTTTACTTTTTCAAAAAAGTATTTTTTTATTTTGAATTCGGTTTTTGATCCTTTCAGTTCCTGCAAATGTTTCTTTTTCTTTCCTTTGTTGATTTTACATTTGATTGTTCGTTGAATAGCATGACGAATATTGCGCCTGGACAGGTCAGAAGAGCAGACCAGAACAGTTATGACGAATTTCTTGGAACTACCCTTTTTATCAGGATTGAAGCCCAGATCGCCCGATTCATCCAGATACAGGTACATTATTTCTTCTTGTTCTTGGTACTAATGGGCATTTGAACTTGTTTCATGTCGTAAATCGTGTTCTGCTCGGTCAGCAGGTAAATCAAGAACTGGTTCAGGCTCAGGTTTTCTCTCCGGGCGTTTTCGGCCAGCTTGCGGTGGAGCGATTTGGGGACGCGCAGCACAAACTTGCCGCTGTAGGATTCCGGCTCGGGGATGGTGATCCCCCTGTCCAGCGCCGTCGTCAACCAGGCCTCCATGGCGTCGCGGATATTGCCGGCAACTTCCTCCAAGCTCTCTCCCTGAGTCATACAGCCTTTCAGCTCTTCCACCCGGGCGAAAAAGCCGCCTTCGGCTTCGGCCTGGATGTGGATGCTGTAAGGCAGGGTCAGGTAATAGGAGATGTCTTTCTTTTCCATGGCTTAATCCTCCAAACCAAGCATTTCAATTATGATCTGTAAATATGTTCTTTTAACAACGTGATTGTGAACCGGAACCGTCATCTGAATATCCCCTTTGAAGAATACAAAGTGGCTTCCTTTCTGATTCTTTTTGTCCAACGTAAATCCAAAATGCTCTAAAATCACTTTTACCTCATCAAAACGCATATCGACAGGTTTGCGTAAAAGCCGTTCAATTAATTTCTCCCTTTTTGACATGCGTAACATAGTAGTACTATATTTAATACTAAAAATCAACACTTTTTATCACTTTTTATCACTTTTATTAACTTTTCTTATTTTGGTTAATTTCATTAAAAAAGAGGCATTGGTGCCAGGTCTAGTATTATTACATTGAAGATAAGAGCCGGGGCGTGCTGGCACACGGTTGAATATGGCACGGGGGTAGGGGCACGGCGCGCCGTGCCCCTACGTCGGAAAATAACCGGACAAATAAGTGGACATAAAATAAGACAAAAATGTGGTCAAAATAGCAAAAAGATGCTATATTATTAGTATAATTGCTATGAAAAAGAGGACATAAATGAGGACATATGAGCGGACAAATCCTTGGTTGAAATTTCACTTGGATATGCGCCCGGCAAGTCCGGAAATCTGGCTGGACCTGGGGGAGATCGCCTCAAAATGCGAACATCTTGCTAATTTGCCCTTGCGGCCTGAAACCCGAGAACAGATGCACCGAATTTATCTAGCCAAAGGGGTTGCGGCTACGACCGCCATCGAGGGTAACACCCTCTCTGAAGCGGACGTACGCAAAGCCGTGGAAGGCAAACTGAAAGTCCCACCTTCGAAGGAATACATGAAGCAAGAGGTGGACAATATCATCGCTGCCTGCAATGGCATCGGCAAGGCTGTCGTGTCATCCGATCCGCCACAGATCTCCGCCGAATTGATATCTTCCTATAATCGGCAAGTACTTGAAAGTTTGCCTTTGGACAAAGACATCGTGCCGGGAGAGTTGAGAGGACACCAGGTTGTAGTCGGGGATGTATATCGCGCCCCAGTAGCGGCCGACTGCAGCTATCTCCTGGAGAAGCTGTGCACTTGGTTACAAGGCGAAGATTTCAAGGCAACGAAGGGCAGGGAAACGGTTTATGCGATTATCAAGGCGATCATCGCCCATTTGTATCTGGTTTGGATCCATCCTTTTGGAGACGGCAACGGAAGGACTGCGCGTCTCGTGGAGTTTCACATTTTACTTGCAGCCGGAGTTCCCTCACCCGCCGCCCATCTGCTTAGCAATCATTACAACCAGACCCGCAGCGAGTATTATCGGCAGCTAGATCAGGCCAGTAAATCGGGTGGTGACGTGATTCCCTTCCTGCGATATGCTGTATGCGGTTTTGTCGACGGATTGCATGAACAGATGAATTTAGTCTGGGATCAAATATGGCTTATCGTTTGGCGAGATCATGTTCACGAACAGTTTCAAAACCGCACCCACCCGAGCGACTTGCGGCAGAAGCAACTGGCCATGGACCTTGCGGTTAAGGCTGACTGGGTAGTTGTGGCTGATATCCCCGAGTTGAGCCCTCCGCTCGCTAAAGCCTATGCGGGAAAAACGTCCAAGACAATACAACGGGATATTAATCGATTGAAAAAAATGGACTTAATCTCACGGGAAGGACGAAAGGTTCGCGCTCGTGTAGAGATTATCATCTCCTTTCTTCCATTGCAGCGTATCCCCAAAGAGAACTAGCCAAAGGAATCGGCGCATAGTCTTTGATTTCGATCTTTTCACGATTTTCTCCTCACTT
>JALHSV010000157.1 GCA_022865525.1 Thermodesulfovibrionales bacterium | reverse complement strand
CCCGGCGTATCTTTTGCCGGCGTCTGCCGTCATGCGGCCATCGTTTCCAATAACTGATATAAAGTGCAGGGGCGGGTTCTGGCGTTTGGCGATCGCCTCATCATTGAAATCATGGGCAGGCGTTACCTTTACCGCGCCGGTCCCAAACGAGGGATCAACTGCAGGGTCGGCAATAACCGGGATTTCTCTGTTGGTGAGGGGGAGGGTTATGGTTTTACCGATTACGTCCATGTATCTGTCGTCTGCCGGATTGACTGCCACAGCAGTATCCCCGAGCATCGTCTCCGGTCTTGTCGTGGCAACGGTTATGTGTCTGCCGCTTTCATCCGAAAGGGGATACTGTATGTACGTCAGTTTCCCTTCGAGTTCCTCATGCTCAACCTCAAGGTCCGAGAGGGCTGTATGACATCGCGGACACCAGTTGATAAGACGGTTATCCCGGTAAATTAAGCCTTGCTCGTACAGCCGGACAAATACTTCCCGTACAGCTTTTGACAGCCCGTCGTCGAGGGTGAACCGTTCTCTTGACCAGTCACACGAGGCGCCAAGCCTCTTCAGTTGGTGGAGTATTTTCCCGCCTGATTCAGCCTTCCATTTCCATGCCTGTTCAATAAAGGCATCACGGCCAAGCTGATGACGATTAAGGCCTTGGGCTGCAAGCTGTTTTTCTACAACATTTTGCGTGGCGATTCCCGCGTGGTCCATACCGGGAAGCCACAGGACTCTGTAACCGGACATACGCTTCCAGCGGGAAAGAATATCCTGCAAGACAGAATTGAGGGCATGCCCCATGTGGAGTGAACCGGTTACGTTCGGAGGTGGAATGACGAGGGAATAAGAAAAACCCTTGGAGACCGGATCTGGTTTGAAATATCCTTTTGAGACCCAGTACTCATACCACTTCTCTTCGATGCCTGACGGATTAAAACCCTTGTCTAAAATGCTGACCTAATCCTCTCTATTTCCTGAGAAATCATTGTCTCTGCGAGTTCAGGCACCGTTTCCCAGATGACTTTTTCGACCTCCGTTGTCAATAATTCAATCGAACCTTTCAGGATCTCTTTGAGCATTCTCTCAATAAGGTCGGGAGTAATGTCCCAAAGTATCTTATCGACGGAATCCTTCATGAAAGGAGTCATTGAGGCGATTAAGGTTTCTTTCAGATCAGCCGAAGATAAAAGTGACGATATTTTTTCCTGTATTGCTTTTTCGAATAATGCTTGTATTTCATCCTTTGACAGAAGTTCCACCACAGGAAGATCAGGTTTCTTTTCCACAGGAAGCATTATTTCGATTGACGGCTCTTTTAAAATTCCTGCACCTGCTTCACTTTCTTCTGCAATTCCGATCAGTTCTTCAGTGCTTGCTCCTGCTCCTTCTTCCTCTGTCACGGCAGATACCTTTGCTGTTTCCGGGGCCTCTTCCGCAGTCCAGGGGTCTTCCTCCCCCGGCTCTTCGGAAAAGTTGAGAGGTTCTCCTCCAGTAATTGTTCCCGTGTCAACAGGAATAGCTTTCGCTGCTAATGCCGAATTGATCTTGTTTATGAGCTCCTGTGCCTCGAAGGGTTTTATCAGGTAATCATCGGCTTTCACCTGTTTTGCACGCTCTTCATCAAGCGGTTCGAAGGCACCGGTAAGAAGGATTACGGGAATAGTGCTTGTTGATGGTTCATGCTTTATCTGCTCGCAGAGTTCATAGCCGTTCATTTCGGGCATCTCTGTATCAGCAAGCACGATATCCGGATTGAAGGACGTGAGAACGGCGAGAGCCTCTTTACCGTTATGCGTGGATATGATTTCACAGTCCTCTTCAGCGAGAATAAGTTCAACAACCTTCTGTATGGTTATGCTGTCATCTGCAAGCAGGAGCCTAAATGACACAATACACCTCTTCAATAAGAATAGAAAATTTTATTGTTCTGTACTGAGAAAAGTCAAGGAGTTTCATCCGGCACTTTCGTCCAGACTTTTCTTATAGAGTTCCTTTTTGCTCAATCCGAATGTTTCAGCAATTCGCTTGACAGCTTCCTTTCTCCCAAGACCTTTCCTCATGCATGTATGGAGCTCCGAGAGAACATCTTCAGTAATCGATTTGTTCATTCCTGACCATCCTTCCACAATAATCACATACTCACCTGCTATTGTCGTTTTTTGCACTTCTTCGATGATTTCTGTAATGCTGCCACGCACTACATCCTCATGATATTTGGTGATTTCCTTCACAAGGGCAGATCGTCTCTCCCCGAATATGTGGGACATATCAAGGAGGGTGTCAACAATCCTGTGAGGCGCCTCGTAAAAGATGAGAGTTCTCTGTTCGAGATATACCTCTCTGAGGAATTTTTGACGCTGAGCCGTTCTGGAAGGCAGGAATCCCAGGAATGTGAACTGGTCTGTCGGAAGTCCTGACACGGACAGGGCTGCGACAAATGCAGATGGTCCCGGGATTGAGACAATCTGGATATTCTCCTCGATGGCTTTTTTTATAAGAACTGCGCCCGGGTCTGATATGCCGGGGGTACCGGCATCAGAGATAAGGGCAATGGATTGACCTGCATGCAGCCTTTTTATGATTTCATCCGATCTGACCTGCTCTTTTTCCCGCCAGTAGCTGATCATGGGTTTTCTGATACCAAGGTGATTGAGCAGTTTTACTGAATGACGGGTATCCTCTGCTGCAATGATATCGACTTCTCCCAGTATCCGTATGGCACGAAGGGTAATGTCTTCCAGATTCCCTACCGGCGTTGAGACAATGTAGAGTGTGCCCTTCACTCTGTGTTCAGGAGCTTTTTCAGCCGTTTATCGGCTTTTACAATTTCATCAACATCGTCACCCGAAAGTTCCCACGTATATTTGCCTTCAGCGGAACGTTTCAGTTTAATCTTTACCGGTTTCTTCGGTTTTACCTGCTGAATTTCAGGTTGCTTCTTGATTTGGATATTTTTATTTTCAACGGAAAACGCGAAGCTTGACATGAAAGCGATAGCAAACACTATTATGAACGACATTATGAACGACTGTATAAAAAGTTTTTTCATTGATTCCCTCATTTTTGATGGAAAAGTTGCGAGAGGCATTCAGAACCCCCGATATCTGTTTGTTATCGGAAAACGCCTGTCCCGTCCGAATGCCTTCTGCGTGATTTTGATTCCGGGAGGCGACTGACGCCTTTTGTACTCACTCGAATCGATCATCCGGATAACCTTCCTGGACCCTTCAACGTCATACCCGAAGGATAATATTTCTTCAAACGTTCTGTCTTCTTCGATATAGGCCTTGAGTATCGGATCAAGAACAGAATATGGCGGAAGCGTATCCGAGTCTTTTTGCCCAGGCCTGAGTTCTGCCGTCGGGTCCTTGGTGAACATTCTCTCTGGAATGATAACACGACCTGCATGATCGTTCTTCCATCTGCAGAGCTGGTAAACCATGGTTTTTGGCACATCCTTGATGACGGCGAATCCTCCTGCCATATCACCGTAGAGGGTAGCATAGCCGACGCTCATTTCGGATTTGTTCCCTGTTGTCAGAACAAGCCAT
>JALHSV010000156.1 GCA_022865525.1 Thermodesulfovibrionales bacterium | reverse complement strand
GGTTTGCATTGCAGGGATGGTGATGAGCTGCTTTCTTTCGGATCAATCAATGACTGGCCTGTTCTTCCCTCATGAGATGCAACGTGATAGGAGGTGCAGGATATGCATAACAGTATGGGAAAGATCACATACCCCTTGGATGATTTCTTAAGAATCGCAATGATCTTTTGATACCAGAGGAATCTGCACGATATCTCTTTATGCATTACCGGCCTCCGTTCATAGTATTTTCTCCTGCCAGGAAAGCCCGGTAATAATGTACATCATTTTGATAAATTTTTAAACACGCTCCTCGCTGTTCTTTGCCTGCACTGCATATATCCATGGGAGAAGTTATATTTTGTAATGCTTATACAGTTCGATTCGTGTCGGACAGGAACACATATAATGGGAATGCGTGCGCCCTAATTGTTTGTAGGGACATTTAGCGTATTTCGCCTTTTTCAGAAAAAGACCGTTTCCCTCTATGTAGATGCTGACCTCGCATATAGCTCTCTTCTCATCCAGGCATTGAAAAGAATATGGACACTTTGTGGTTTTTTGGCGGGTTATTTCGCTAATCTGGAGAGCCATGGTTACTTTTCCTGCAATTGAGAATCTAAACATTATTAAATATCAAATGAGATGAACATGTCAATGGCATTTCCCGGAGCAGGATTTGACGGTCTTTAATGAATCAGTTGACGATAGGCGGTTGATTATTCTGGCCGGAACTCCCCCTCAGGTTCGTATCGCTTTTACCGGAAAGAAGAGGATAATCCTGGATTAATCGAAGCACAAGTCCGTATCTTTCCCTGACGGATAACGTGACATAGAACGGAGAATTCATCAATATTGATATGAGTTCTTTTACATTTTCTTGTCTCATGATATCACTGGGTGTCCTCTATATACTCTGTACCCGATTGAATGTATCAAATCTTAAGCATACAGTATGCCAGGAATGCTCATTTCTATCAGCTTGATTTTTAATGAGAAAAATGGACTACAGATTTTTTCCACAGGCATAATGTCAATTTTTGTCAGGCGGGAAAAGCCTTCATGCTTCTATTGAATGTATCTATCGGCTTTCCGACGCTGCCAGCCTCGGTAATACCATTCTCCAACAGCCACGCTTAAAACAGTCAGGACCAGTCCGGCGATGATATCGATGACATAATGGTACCGGCAGTATACTGTTGAAAAGATCAGGGCAGCAACGACAGGAAGACATATCCAGAAAAATCTTTTTTCAAACCTGTAGGCGCAATAGAGAACTGTACAAGCCACTGCAGTATGCCCGCTCGGAAATGCATCTCTCTTGATCCCTTCCAGTCTGTTCAGGAGATTTTGTATCGGCTCAGTGATAAGAAATCCCTGGAGTTCCTGTGTCTGCAGATGATCGATAGTAAATCTCGGCCCAAGCGCAGGGAACAGGATGTAACCGATGTAGGAAAGGTAGAAACAGAACAGGATCAGGAAAAGTGACCTGTCAAATTCTTCTTTTTTCCTCTTCGATATGAGAACAATGCCATAACTTACCGGAATAAAATAGTATGTTGAATATGCTATCTGGACCATATCTGTCAAGAGCGGATGCATAATCCTTTCGAGCATAACGGTAGGATGATTGCCGAATATCAGATAATCAATTCTGATGAGCAGGGGGTCAATATCCTCAGGATTTATATAATGAACAACCCATTCAAGACTGTCGAAGATCAGTAATACACAGATAACCGGGAATATCAGGTCATAAGCAATAGTGATCATTCTGCCATTCCGATGATATCTGGCAAGCAGAATCTGAACAACAATGAGGAGTGAATACAGGCCGATTAAAAATGGACCTTTCGGAAGGGAATCATAAAAAATACCGGTTAAAACAAGCAGGATTATAAGAAAAAGTATTGTTACTGTGTCAGCAGGCCGCTGTTTGGTGACTGCCCTGCGTATCCTCACCATCAGAGCTTGCTTAAGGCCCTCGCTACGGCTTTGTCTTTTTTGGAGAGCTTTCTTGGATTTCCTTTTCTGTTAGGTATGCTGTATTCCTCACCGTATTCCTCATCGTATTCTTCCTGATCACTAAAGGGGGTTTCTTTTCGCCCAAGTGCTTGCAGAAAATCATCTCTTGATGCCGGGATGGAATCCGAAGCCCATGCATGGTTCGCGATATCCCTGTCCGATGATACAACAATCCATTGCCGTTTAACCGAGGAAATAATACGCTTTATGACAGCATCCGCCTTTTCTCCAATCCTGGAATAGATTACTCGTACCCCGCCGATGACCGACTGGCACTCCTGCCCTTCCCCTGTCTTCCAGCCGTCAAAAACTACGGTGATATCATGCCCTTTTCTCTTCCGGTAATCGATAAGGGAATCGATCAGAATCTCCCGCTGCTTCCTGAGATCTCTGTGATCGATACCGATTATGTTGTATCCATCAATAATTATTGATGTAATGGAACACCTCCACGGATACGATATTTATCATTGTTCTGCAAAACACCCCTTC
>JALHSV010000155.1 GCA_022865525.1 Thermodesulfovibrionales bacterium | reverse complement strand
TCTTTTTAAATACTTCGGAAGAATCAACACTGAGGGCATAAATGCCGTCGCTTGCAGGCAGAGTCACCTCAATTTCACCGCGAAAAAAATAATTGATCAGCGCTGCTGAATAGCCCACTGCCCGAGGGACCAACATGGAAGTATAATCTTTGTAACATAGTTCATCCAGATAACTCAAATGCAATAAATTTGTGGTCGTATATTTCTTTAAATAGGGTAATCTTAAAAAATGGGTGATCGGATCCCCGTCATTGGTTTTTGGAAGATATACTCCTTTTTCATCCAGTTTGTATTCAGTGTTTATTTTTGTAAATATTTTAGAAATATCAGCATTTGCTATACTGGGATACGGGAAATCACTGGAAAATATTGTATCATTAGAGAAAAAATTGGCATTGGAATACTCAGATAGTCCCTGCTGCATGGCAGCTGAAGGGAAAGTATTTTCCGGTATGTAAACATCGGCATCGTTCAAGCGGGCGATCGGGCTCAGAGTTCTTTCGATTGAGGGGTCATTGACAAGAGTTTCAAGATCAACATCCGGAAAGAGAGGGTTTTTACAGAATCCATCAATGATATTATAATAGTGCTCTTCAGCCCATGCTTCAATTGTCACAAAAGGATGATTATCATTTCGTGTGTGTTCAGGGTTACTCATGTCCTGAACAAGATGTATCTGGTGTCCCAAACCTTTGAACATCAAACCAAAATTCAAATATCTCATTTCTTCGGTATCCGAAATTAAAGCATAATAGTAATATTCTTTAATTTTTTGCCATGACATATCGCCTTCAGCAAGTTTATTTTGTTCTATTCCGTCCTGAGCCCATAAAATTGATGATTGACGACGAGTCTGACCAATACGTGTCAATCCGGCTTCATTGAATACATTCAATGGATTGTGAAAATGTCTAGCGCTTCGATCAGTAAGATAGAGAAAACCTTCATCCTCTTTTTCTACCCCATACCAAATCCACTCTGCGACAGTTTTGGTTTCATTTTCCACAGTAAGCGGCTGAACGGATCCCTTGTCAAGATTAAATTTCCTTATTAAATTTTCTTCATTCAATTTCGAATTGACATAAGCATAAGTAGATAATTGTATATGAGTCCATTTCCACCAACCGAATATCAGCAGCGGAGAAAAAATCAAAACGAAAATTATAAAGAGCTTTTTCATTTTACACCCCTGATTTTTTTATATAAATTTCTTCCGCCAATAAAGAGAGAACAACCCATTATCAAAGCAACTTCTGCTAAATAGAGTTCTATAGGTGCATGGCCCCCGCGACTACTTCCGAAAAAATATGTTTCATGAAAAACTATTTGTGGTAAAACAACAATTGATATTCCACTGGCCAATATTCCAAAAAATCCAATGGGAATTCCCAATAATACCGTTTTTAATCCCGAGAATCTAAGTATTGTGCTGAAAATAAACAAACACCAGAGTATCGTCGCTCCACACAATTGCGTATAGAGGATAAAACCAAAGGGCCACAAAATATCATCTTTTATTACACCGATGATGATCAGTGAAAAAGCTACATAGAAGGCAAACAAGTACTTGAGAACATTCAATTGTTTGATAACCTTCCGCGTGAACTCTTTATTACTCAATCTGAAAAGTATATTGAGCAGAATGAAAAGAAAAAATATAATACTTAGAGAAGACACCGCAAACTTTGTTGTTGCAATAAATTCCCATAAATCAACTATCCAAGCCATGTTCTTCCTCCTAAAACTAATTTATTTCTGTTAGAAAAATATTCGATTTTGAACATTTTAATATTTGTAAATCAACCATTTCCCGTTTTGATAAACGAAATAAACTCGGTATGAAATCTCCTGTTCTTCCCCATTGATGATATCATTCCTTTTTATTCGGAAAATGGCCATGTTTTCTTTATATGCTAAAAACTCCATTTCTCCAATTTCCTGGGCGATTTGTGGAAGTTGAGTTGACAAAGCCGCATAGACTTCTCTGTATTTTTCACGCGTCCCCTCATAAAAATTACTTACAGCCTGGTCAATATCACTATTTAACATCGCCGTTTTCATTCCGTCCCAGACCGATTGCAGATGACCGGCAAGCATTTTCACCGTCACGCTGGCCATGGCCGTGCCGCCGGGGCCGGTGACAGTGATGCTATAAGTTGTATCCTGGGTGGGCGTGACATTGACT
>JALHSV010000154.1 GCA_022865525.1 Thermodesulfovibrionales bacterium | reverse complement strand
TTGTGTAAAAAAAGCGTGTTTGGGCAGTGAGAAGTTGAAAAGCACCCACTGACATCTATAGGATTTAGGCTATGGAAACTCAAACTGAGGAGGTGCAAACGGGTGTGGGATGATTATGTCGCGCAGAGGTTTGAGGATTCGACTATAATAATTTTGAAAACGTTAATTGACATGATCTATTACATGAACTTTACTCTGTAAAAACTATGGAGAGACCTATGGAGTTTATTCCTGCAAAATGTCCGAGTTGTGGTGGGAGTTTAATGTTGCCAAAAGATAGGGAAGATGCTATTTGTACATATTGTGGTAGCAGATTCTTGTTGAAGAATACACCCACAAAGCAAGCACACCTTTCTTTAGAGGGTATGTTTCAATTGGCAAATAATGCTTTGCAAAACGGTAATTACATTGAAGCCTATGATTATTTCACTAGAATACTTGAATATGAGCCTCAAAGCGGTGATGCATGGATGACTCCAGTGCAAGAAGCCGTTCTTTAATAACCGAAACTTGGGCTGAAAACCATCCGAGAGCGTAGCCAGCGCGTCAAAAAACAAAAAAAGAAATCACGGCGGTGGGTACGGCTTCGCTGTGCAGGCTCATTGCCGCTTTCGCCTGCTTTATTTTGGCCATCTGGTAGCGTTGGATCCTGCGCACGTTGGTTGTGGCGGCGGATGCGATTGCCATGCAGGTTACTCTGAACTGTCCACGCACCGGCAACTTGCCTGCGGGAAATGGATGTTTCACCGAGCGCACGGTGGCTTCCACGGCAGAACGCAAGTTGTGACTGTGATCTTGATGTGCCAGATATTCTTTGCGCCGTTTGGCTGCGCGCACTTCATGTGTGGTGAAAGTCAGAAGATAACGCGGGTCGCGCTTTTGAGGTTGGGTGCGACAACGTCCATCCAGTTGGAACGGACAAGTGGAGCAGAGCGTCGGGTCGAAGCGAGCCTGCCAACCCGTGGTGCGTCCCGAGAGGACCGGAACCGTTTGTCCCTGTGGGCAGGTGAGCAAGTTGGGGTCGCCTTTTTCATTTTGCTCAATGACAAAGTCGGAGAGACTGAATTTGTTTGGGTCTGGCTGTGCGCCGCGAATAGCGGTTTGAACAAGGGTGACCTCTTGCTCTTGCAGGGCGGCATCGCTGACTTCACTGCCGTAGCCGCCGTCGGTTAGCATGGTCTCGATGGAGGTGCGCTCTTTCAAATTGGGCAGGGCTTCTGCCAATAGTTGACCGTCATCCACATTGTTGGGAGCCACTTGTACTTTGGTGATCAGTTGAATCTCATTTTCAGGGTCGCAAGTTTCTGTAATGTTGGCGACGTAACCTTTGTAATGTCCTGTGCCTTTCGTGCGATAAGTGGCTTCAAGGTCATCCACCGATTGCAGGCAATCAGAAGTGATCTCAGTATTTTCTTTGGCGCGTGGACCAGTTTCCAGCAGGTTGAAATTGTCTGCGAAAATGCGCTCCAAGACCTGGTAGGCAAGTTCGGCGGCGTAGTCGCTTTTCAAATCTTGCAATAGCGTGTGAATGGTTTGCCCGATCTTCTGCAGGTGTTCTCGCTGCGCTTCTTTGCCTTTGACGCGGTAGGTATAATGCCCGGCGCTGTCTTTGATGTAGGGCGCAAAGGTTTCGCTCAGGCGCGCCCGATCCGCTTCGGTCAAAATTCGCTCGACGCGCTGGACGGCTTCCACCAATAGTTGTAGTCGGCTGGCGGAGACGATGTTGCTGGCGATTTGCGTGGAGTCCATTCTCTGCATGCCGGTGCGAACTTTCAAGTCCATGATCTGCGCATCGGTGATTTGCTCGAACGCTTTTTCCAATAGATTGATGCTTTTCTCTACATTGTATTTGCTCAGGCGTTCTCGAAAGTAGTACAGCGAGCGGATTTCAAAATCACCATCGCCCAGACGGTCATAGCCGAGGGCGTAGCGCACTTGCAGGCTGTAGCAAAAATTCTCGTACATTTCCTGGTCACTCCAGCCGAAGCCTGCTTTCAGCGCTTCCAATCCGACCAGCACGTTCACTGGCACATTCGGACGCGAGTCTTTTTCTGAGTACAGGACGGCAAAGGACTGTTCATCAATGCGGCTGAAGAATTTTGTGTAGAATGCGCCTGCCCAGGAGTTCTCCAGGCGTTTGCGCTGCTTCTCGGGTAGTTCACTGGCGGCGCTAATTAATGCGGGCTGTTGGTGTTTGGTGTTTTTTCTGAACATGCGCTGAGTATATTAAATTTTTGCGCTTTCCGATAGGGTAAGATTACCTTTTTGCAGTGGAGTCACTGATAATCCAATATAATAATTTATTTCATTTGATCTTTTTTGGGGGAGAAATGCCCATAGAACCGGGACAAATAAGTATATGCCAATTAAGGAATAGAAAAACCAGTAATATCCTACTGTGGCTGATTTGATTATGTGTAGAAATGTCTTGAAAGCTTGATGAAGGGTGATCCCATTTTGAAAAATATCATTACTCATAAAATCATAGATCGCTGACCAGACAAAGAAAGAGATCAAGAGTGGCAACAAATGTTTTTTAAGAAATTCTGCAATAGTTTCCGGCTTTGAAAGCAGAAGGTAACCAATACACATAAAGAACAAGGGCACGCCCATACGCGTAAGGGTGTAGTAAAAAACGCTTATCCACCTTGATTCTCCATTTGAATTGATATGCGCCAGTACAATCAAGAAAGTCGAAATAATGCGTATCAGATTTATCGCCAAGTTGTTATTGTTAACAACTTGAAAATCCGATGTTGAGCACGCTGCTTTCTCCATTATCGCAATCCCATAAATGAATAAATGATCTGATAAATACCCGATGGCGTCCACACCCAATGCAGGTTTGCATATAGCGGCGCAACAAGAAGATTCAAGATCAAAACCACATTCATAAAAGTGGATAGTTTGGGATTGTCCTCTTCATGAATGATCTTCACAGCCATGAAGATGGAAAAGAAACTCCAACTGAACATGCGAATCGTATCCACGCCGATCAGGGACATTAATATTCCGCACGCGATCAGGGCAAGGATCTGGAAAAAAGAGCGGTAATTCCGCCTGCGCGCGACGATCACCAATCCAGCCGCAATCAGAAGCCATATAAGTTTATTCGCGTAGAATATTCCCCATAAGGCATTGCTGGGATTTGCGATGATCATACCGATCGGCGAGAAGCCTCTGATTTGCGGGGTATACCAAAGAGAAGTGATATCAAAGCGGATGCTGACCAGCCAGATAAACATGTAGGCAAATATTACTGTCAGGTATTTAATGCGAAGTTTTCCTTCCTTGAAAAAAATGGCAATGACGGCAAACAGGAAGATTGACGCTTCATGTGATGCAAGAGAGAATGCCACCAGGGAAAGTTGCGCCAATTCTCCCAGAGGAAAGGTAAAGAGTATCAAGAGAAATAGATGCGCAAATACATCCGGACTGCCCGGGTATTGAAGTTTTACAAACACAAACCCCGCTGAAAATATGGATATCAATTGCCAGGATTTCAAGTGGATCTGATTTTTCTCGAACCAGATTTGCGCAATGTAAATCGTGGCATATGCACAGAGAATGGAAAATGCAAGATAAAAAAATTATCCGCGAAAAAACAGCATATAGGCGATTGCCGGCATAAGGAAACGTTGATAGATCCAAACTGGGTTTCCCTTCTCGAAGATCACCCCGCTTTGATCGGCGTATTCCAGGTTGCCGCCGGATAATCCTTTGGATGTAATGAAAGTTCCAACAATAAGCAGGAAGAGAGCGGAAGTCCAAAGCGCACGCCTGTAATTAACCGGTTCATCCTTCGTATGAGAATCAAAAATATTCCTGACAAGCGGCGGAAGTAATCCGGCCATTGCAAGCAGAAAAAATATGCCTTTGATCGGCGCGACCACTTCGCGTAAAAAGCGCGCTTTTTCCTGCACAGGATCCAAGGTTAGTTGAATCCCAAAATCTTTTAATTGATTAAAAAGATGGGCGGTAATGTAGTAAAGCCTCGGGGCAGTTGCAAAAACCCCAATGAACAGTAAAAGCGCCGAGCACCACCACAGAATAATTTGAATTGTGCCGATTTTATTATTTGTTTGTTTCATTCGCTTTCCAGCCATTTAATATTCGCCAGTATAACATGCTTGTAACAAATGATTTCCCTTGATAGTATGAAGCATCCCAGCGATACGGAACATTTTCCCGCTGCTGGAAATCATACGGGTTGTCCAGCGCCATCAGTTGGGGATCTGGTTGCTCAAGCAGGGATAATTTTCCCTGCAGAAAAGATTCTCCGAGATCAATGTAGGCGTTCCCTACATAAGGAAAAACCGGGAACCGGCCAACTGAGGAATACCAGAGCGCGTATATTGCGATGCCAGCGCATACAAATATTCCCAATACTATTCCAGTTTTGGGCGACAGGAATACTCGCTGTACGCGTTCGAAGACTGCGCGAATCCCAATGATGGTCTTCTTATTCGCCTCTCTAAGGATCAATATTTTTTTGAAAAATAATTCAAGGCTAAGAAGCCATATAT
>JALHSV010000153.1 GCA_022865525.1 Thermodesulfovibrionales bacterium | reverse complement strand
ATCTTCGAGTTATAATTGCGACACAGCCTGGAAGTCGAGGGGTCTGTTAAAAATAATTGCCATTCTGAACGTAGTGAAGAATCTCAACCTCAATAGTAAGTAATCAATATTGAGTCCACTCTAAAAAGGTAATGCTCGAAAAGCTCAGAATATTGTGCCCTGGAAGCGTTTTGGCTTGATTTTCATAGTGAATTTTGTATGATGGCTTTTGATAAAAATAATCATTTTCACGAGGGAAAAAGGATGTTCCGCAAAAACACTTTTCATCTCCAGTCATCTTTATTCGGTATCGCAAGCCAGTTGCCAGAAGCCAAGCTTAAAAAACTCAAGCAGTCGAAAGAATATGAGTTTTATCGGTTAGTCTTTTGCAAGATAAACGAAAAAGAATTTTCGGCATTGTACTCAGACAACTGCAGCAGGCCAAATGCTCCTGTTAATTCTCTTGTGGCTTCCATAATACTGATGTACCACAACAACTGGACAACCGAAAAATTATTCGACCGCATCGATTTCGATTTGCTTACTCGCACAGCCTTAGGATTGGATACGCTGGAACAGACACCTTTTTGTCCTGCGACTTTCTTTAATTTCCAGAACAGGCTGCTTTCTCACTTTGTTGCAACAGGTGAGAACCTGCTTGAAGGAGTATTCGACTCTCTTACGCAGCAGCAGTTGAAGAGACTGAAGATAAAAACCGACATTCAGCGCAGCGACTCATTTATGGCGATGAGCAATATTCGCAGTTACAGTCGTACACAGCTTTTGATTGAGATGTTAATCAGGCTGTATCGTGTATTAAGCGATGAAGACAAGGTGCGATTTAATGATATTCTTGCCCCTTACATAAAACAGTCCTCGGGCCAATACATTTATGATCTCCAGCGTGCATCAATACCTCATGAACAGGAAAAGTTGGGCCAACTATACCACAAGCTTTACGAAGCGTTAAAGGAAAGCTACGGAGATTTTGAGGTTTTCAGCGTATTTGAGCGTGTCTATACCGAGCACTTCACAATCATCGACGATAAGATAACAGTAAGGGCGCCCAAAGAACTCAATGGCAGTACACTTCAGTCGCCGGATGATATAGATGCTGCTTACCGCCAAAAGCGTGGTCGTCATTACCGAGGCCAAAGCGTCAATATCACAGAGACCGCCAACCCGGAGAATGATGTGAATCTGATAACCGATGTTGCGGTTTGTTCCAATAATACCGATGACAGCAAGATACTAAACGGGCGTATTGAACCTATCAAAGAGAAGACGCCGGATCTGAATGAACTGCATACCGATGGTGCTTACGGCAGTGAAGATAACGATAAAAAAATGGAAGAACTCGACATCACCCATGTTCAAACAGCGGTGCGAGGACGTAAGGCAGAAATTTCAATCCAAATCGAAGAAGTATCCGATGGTCAGTATACAGTTAAGTGCCCCCACCAATCTGTCATTTCACAAAAAACAAAGACACGTTACAAGGCCTGTTTTGATGTTGAGATTTGTAAGCAATGTCCATTGAGCAGGAATTGTCCTGCCAGACAACAAAATGATAAGAGAACATATTATTTTGACAGGTCGGATTATCTTCTTGGCAAGCGGAATAGAAATATAAAGTCATTGCCGCCGGAACGGCGAAAGTTACGCCCTAATGTAGAGGCCACGGTCAAGGAGTTTACAAAATCTTTCAATCATAAGGGCAAGCTGCGTGTTCGCGGCCTGTTCAAGACAATAGTGTATGCGCACGCGATGGCGATTTCGATAAACTTTGGTCGGGTTTGGCGGTATATGATTGAGAATCCGGACTTTTTTGCGTTGTCGAATTTGCTCTGCCTCATTTTACCTTGCTTGTTTACCAGGAATAGCCGAAACGGGCTTCCGAAAATAATTATTCGAGACAAAAGTCCCTGTTGGCTTGAGCCTCAACAGTATTTTAGACGAGCCGCCTAATTGCGGGTTTTTAGAGTGGACTCATATATTAAAAATGTAAATCCGCAATACGGCGAAAGACCTTTTTAATTCCCGCTGTCCGACCTGCTGCGGCGAGCGTAGCAGGGCGAGTCGGAATCGAGGGCAAGATTAGCGGTAAATCCAGACGCTGGTTGAGAAATAACAGGACCCCGGATAAAGGCCTGGGTTAAACAATAATAACAGGGTACAATATTTAAAAGAGGACAAATTTATGAGAGTGATAATTGAACCGAATTATAAGTTGGCATCCCAATGGAGCGCTAATTACATAGCCAAAAGCATCAACGAATCTGGAGCCAGCCAGGCCAAACCTTTTGTGTTGGGTCTTCCGACGGGGTCATCGCCGCTGGGTATATACGCGGAGCTTATAAAGCTGAATAAGAAAGGTGTGGTTTCTTTCAAGAATGTTATTACGTTTAATATGGATGAGTACGTGAATTTACCCCGGGAACATCCTGAAAGCTATCATTCTTTTATGTGGAACAACTTTTTCAGCCATATAGACATTAAGAAAAAAAATGTCAACATTCTCAACGGCAACGCCGATGACCTCAATGCCGAATGCGCGAGCTATGAAGCAAAAATAAAAAAGGTCGGCGGAATAAGGCTGTTTCTCGGGGGTATCGGTCCGGACGGCCATATAGCTTTTAATGAGCCGGCTTCGTCATTATCT
>JALHSV010000152.1 GCA_022865525.1 Thermodesulfovibrionales bacterium | reverse complement strand
TTATGATGAGGAATAAGAGAGGGATTTTAAGCGGAGGTAGATAGGCCTCATTTCTCACGAAAAAAATGTTTCTGGTAAAATTGAGCGCCATAACTGCTTGTAATTTAGTGATTTTTGGTGCCGAAGGCGGGATTTGAACCCGCACGGGTTACCCCACACGCCCCTCAAACGTGCGTGTCTACCAGGTTCCACCACTTCGGCACAGGTTATTATACTAAACGAAAAGCAGCGGGTTTTCAAGTCTGATGCATGAATCTATTTCAGGATAGAAGCTTTTTGTTGACCTTGATTTTTATGTCCTTTTTCAGACCTTCAATGTATGAGTTTAATGCTTTTTCCCTGATGTCATTCAGCTTTGCCTGACTGATCATCTTTAATGCCTGTTCGTTCGATGATTCCCGGGGGAGCTGAAGATCAGCGCTATCAGGAATGTCGACAGACAGTTCCACTAATCGTCTCATTTTACTGAGAATCAGTTCCTGCCTTTGTGAACGCTCAAATTCTTCCGGAGTAATTCTGTTCAACCGCAACCTGTTCACATAGACATCCTTATCAAATACCCCGTTTTTCATAAAGGCCTGCTCATGGGTTATTGCATCCTGAAGCTCTTCATCGCCTATCTTGATACCTGCTTTTTGGGCTGCTGTAAGGAGAACACGCTCATTTACCATTGAATTGAGAACATTGTCTTTCAGGTTCATCTTCTTTTCCAATTCTTCATTAAACTGATCCTTGTAGATCTCCCTGTAGAAACGGTATATCCTGTCGTAAGTTTTCCAGTATTCCTCTGTCGTTATTTTATATTTTCCGACCTCCGCCAGGATTTCAACCCCGCCTGTTTTATCGACAGTCCCTACCCCCCAGAATATGAACGACAATATGACAATAAAGAAAAGGACATAGAAGTACCGTGCGTTTTTCCGCATTCCCTTGAGCATTCTTTAATACCTCCCTGTAAAGTAGTCATTGATAATATCCCTGTGGTCAAAAGCAATCTGTTCCGGGAGATTTTCCTTCCTGAAGATGCCTATCTCCTTTGCATCATCTCCGGCAGATGGTCTGCCGTGCGCCCGAGCTACAAAGACTGTTGTAATTGTATGATGCCGCGGATCCCTTTTCGGGTCAGAGTACGTATGAAACTGCCTTACCAGTTCGACATTAAGTCCGGTTTCTTCCCTTGCTTCCCGTATGGAGGCAGATTCAATACTTTCACCATACTCTACAAATCCCCCCGGTAAAGCCCATCCATCTGGCGGATTTTTCCTTTTTATTAAAATGATTCCATCATCGGATTCTATGATAAGATCCACCGTCGGGAGAGGATTCCTCACGCTATGGCTGGTCTTCAAATACTATCGCAACCTCTTTTTCAGGCACAATTGTTGAAATTGCATGTTTATATATAAGCGACTGGTTACTTTCTTTTAAGAGGATGACGAAATTATCAAAAGCTTTTATCAATCCTTTTAACCGTACCCCGTTTGTCAGATAAATAAGAACAGGAATTTTGTCCTTCCTGAGCTGATTCAGGTAATGATCCTGAAGATTGACGCCCCTGCCGGCATTTGACATGACATTCATCTCCTCTTACATATAGTGTTCTTTAACATAAAGTATTTTTCTCAATATTGCAAGGTTTGATGTATCTGCTCCATCCGGAGCATTCTTGAGAGAACAGGATAAATCGTGTTCAAAACCTCATGATGATCTGTTATCCCTGTGATATCGAACCAATGGATATTCTCTTCTTTTCTGAACCATGTGAACTGCTTCTTGGCATACCTTCTGGATGCTTTCTTGATACATATCACGGACTCAGCCAAAGGCATCTCTCCCCTGAGATGCAGAGCTATTTCCTTGTATCCGATAGCCTGCATTGAAGTAAATGATGATACGGCGAGATGGGGACTTGGAGCTACCGCATCTTCTGTCATTTTGATAACCTTTCTGACTTCTTCGATCAGACCAGCCTTTACCATTCCATCAACCCGTTCTTCGATCATCCGGTAAAGCTCTTTCCTTACCCGTGTAATGCCGATCTTGATAAACTCATAGGGAAGCGGCTGAGTGAGTGTTTGCTGCATCTCCGACATTTTTGCACTGCCTTTGAGGCAGACCTCTAAAGCCCGTATAATCCTCCGCGTGTCGTTCGGTGTTATTTTCTCAATTGCAACAGGGTCAAGTGCTTTCAGGTAATCGTATAATGTGCCCTTTTCTTCCTGTTCCATCGCGAGGAGTTCTTCCCGTAGTCTCCAGTCAGCAGAAGGACCGCTGAAAATACCCCTTGTCATTGCCTTGATATAAAGGCCTGTGCCTCCAACAACGACGGGGATTTCCCCTTGCCTGTGGAGGTTTTCAAAAATTGGACTCACTGCTGCGATATATTTACCGGTGCTGTAAGTTTCCCACGGGTCTGCAATATTGATCATATGATGCTTGACGTCTTTCCTTTCGCCGGGGGATGGTTTGGCAGTTCCGATATCCATATGCCGGTAAATCTGCATGGAATCAGCATTGATGATCTCGGTATGCAAAATTTTTGCAAGGAGGAGAGAGACGCCGGTCTTTCCGACACCCGTGGGCCCGAGGAGGATGACGACTTTGTTCATTTTCTTTTGAACATCTTCTTCAGGTCATCCTGCGTAAAGAAAATCCTCGTCGGCCTGCCGTGAGGGCACTGGTCTGGATGCTCTGTCTTATCAAGATCAGCGATCAGGGTTGAGAGTTCTTCCTGATTCAGAATTTCCTTCCCTCGGATCGAGCTATGGCATGCGATCTTTGCTGCAAGAGTCTCTTTGAGCGGTCTGTCCGGAGAAATCCCCTCGGTGATATATGAGGCTATATCAGAGAGAATGCCCTGTATATCAGCTTTGTGCAGGATATCAGGAAGTGAACGGACTATGATTGTATTCTGCCCGAAATCGTCGGCCTCTATGCCGAAGTCCATTAAAAGCCGGGTATGCTCAAGAATAACCCTGTATTCTCTCTGTGAGAGGTGTACCTGCTTCGGAAACAAGAGCCGGTGAGAATCAAGCTGTATTCCTTGTAAAAACTTTTCATACAGTATCCTTTCATGGGCTGCATGGTGATCAATCAGTGTCAGCCCGCCCTTCCCGGACAATGCAATAAATGTATCTCCAAGATAGATAAAAGGGAGTGTTGGCGTATAGGTGAATTCGAGGTTTTCTGATATTGTCATTTCATGCTGCGGAAGGAGTAACGTGCTCAACGGTGAATGCTCATCAACGTGCTGCTGGGAGTCTGTTGAGGGTGTCTCAATAAATTGCCGGGTAAATTCCGAACGTTCTCCCCTCACCGAGGTTTTCAGAGCGTTATGAACAAAAAGGTACACGAATTCTTTATCCTGAAATCTGACTTCTCTTTTTGTCGGATGGACATTCACATCAACCTCCGAGGGATTCACATCGAGAAAAAGAAAGAAGATCGGGTGTTTGTCCTGGGGGAGAATCCCCTCATAGGCACGATAAACTGCATGAGATAAAGCCTGATCCTTAATAGGCCGTTTATTCATAAAAATGAACTGATTGGACTTTGTACTTCTGAAGTTGATGCTCCTGGACACATATGCGATGCATTGTATCTCTGGTGCTTCGGAGCGAACCCCGACCAAGCCGTTGACAAACTCTTCTCCATAGATCTGCATAATACGTTCTTTCGGACCCGATGATGGTGGGATATGCAGAGTCTCTTTATTGTCAGTGACGAGGCTGAAGCCGATATCCCAATGGGACAATGACTCTTTAGTGACAACGTCGATAATATGATAAAGCTCTGTGTTTGTCGCTTTCAGGAACTTCTTTCGTGCCGGGGTATTAAAAAAGAGGTCCTTAACCTCAATAGTTGTCCCAAGAGCAGGAGAATCTTTCATTTCGCTCACAACGCCGCCGGTTAATGCAACCGATACGCCCAGAGGTGTCCCCCGTACTGCGGTTACAAGTCTGACCTTTGAAACTGATGCGATGGAAGAAAGGGCTTCTCCCCTGAATCCCAATGTCCTGATAGAGAAAAGATCATCTTCATTCGCCAGTTTGCTTGTGGCATGCCTTTCAAAACAGAGGAGTGCATCATCTGTATCCATGCCGATGCCGTTGTCGGATACCTTAATGAGACGCTTTCCTCCGTAGAGGACGTCGATACGAATATCCGTGCTCCCTGCGTCAATAGCATTTTCAATCAATTCTTTTACAACAGATGCGGGTCTTTCGATCACCTCTCCTGCGGCAATTTTGTTTCTTAAATCAGAGGGGAGAATCCTGATCTGCGGCATATGACATTTTAAAAGCAGGGCAAAAGTAAGTCAATCAGGGGGGTCGGGTGGTTTTCTCAAAACAGCCCTGTTTCAGGTATAATTTGTAACATATCATATCAGGGAGGCAACTATGGACATAAGTAAATATGTGATGGATAAGGCATCGGAGGCGAAGGAAGGGGCACGGGCACTTGCACGGGCATTGTCCGGTCAAAAGAATGCTGCCCTCATGGAAATGGCAAGCGCCCTGA
>JALHSV010000151.1 GCA_022865525.1 Thermodesulfovibrionales bacterium | reverse complement strand
GCTACCGTCAGGCTTGCAACAGATATAGGAATTGATGGTGTCATAGAAATGGCCCGGAGGCTCGGAATACGAAGTCAGCTCCACCGGTATCTTCCTCTCGCTATAGGAGCATCAGATGTCACGCTCATAGATATGGTATATGCGTATTCTGCATTTGCATCTGGACAGCAACCAAAGATTATGTTCTATGAAAGGATACTGAACCGTGACGGTGTTGTCATCGAGGAGAATAAACCGGTCATCGAACACGTGCTTTCTGAAGAAGATGTGCAGGAGATGAAGATTCTCCTGAAGGCTGTCGTTGAAGAGGGAACTGCAGTGAGAGCAAAGGAACTCAAAAGGCCAATTTTCGGTAAAACAGGAACTACCAATGATTACACGGATGCGTGGTTTATCGGATTTGATGAAAGGCTTGTTGTTGGCGTATGGGTTGGAAGGGATGACCATACGCCGATTGGGCCAAAAGAGACCGGCGCACGTGCAGCACTTCCGATATGGATAGATTTTATGAAAACAGCGCCTCTACAAATTCCTTTGGTTCAAAATCCCTGAGGTCGTCAATCCTTTCACCAATTCCGATAAGTCTTACCGGAATCCCAAGTCCTTTCTTGACAGCGAAGATGATTCCACCCTTAGCAGTACCATCAAGTTTTGTTAGGGCGATCCCGGTAATTCCAACAGCTTCGTTAAACGACTCGGCCTGCCTGAGTGCATTCTGCCCTGTTGTTGCATCAACAACAAGAAGGATCTCCTGGGGTGCCCCCGGCATCGCTTTGTCGATAGATCTTCTGACCTTTTTCAGTTCCTCCATGAGATTGCTTTTGGTATGAAGCCTTCCTGCGGTATCAATGATAAGAACATCGATATTTCTGCTCTGCGCTGCTACCACTGCATCAAAAGCGACTGCAGCAGGATCTGATCCCTTCTGGTGTTTTACTAACTGGGTATCAGCTCTTTGGGCCCATATCTCAAGCTGTTCTATTCCGGCTGCCCGAAAGGTGTCGCCCGCTGCGAGGAGAACAGAGAGTCCCTGTGAGCGAAACCTGCTCGCAAGCTTTCCGATCGTTGTTGTCTTTCCAACGCCGTTTACTCCGACAGCAAGGATAACAAATGGTTTATTGCCAAAGATCGCGATGGGGTGCGGGTCCCCAAGCATTTCTGTCATTTCTCTTTTCAGGAGGTCCCTGACGGAGTCGACATCCTTTGCCTCACCTTTCCTGGCCTTCTCACGGATAACCGTCATGATCTCCGATGCTGCCTTCGTTCCTACATCAGACATAATGAGAATTTCTTCAAGCTCTTCAAGCGCCGCTTCATCAATTTTGCGGCCTGTCAAAATAGACTCAACTTTTCCAACAAAGCTTTTTCTTGTCTTTGTCAAACTATCCTTCAAACGGTCAAAAAACCCCATCATTCCTCCTCAGAAAAAATAATCCATAATTTTAATTTCTTTTATCAATGATTATCAATATACAAGACGTATCCGTCCTGTTGGCGGTATTGTTTTTTCAAAGGCAATGATTATAATAGAGCACTATTTATTACCAAGATTATCCCATAATGGAGGATAGCCTTTTATGCTCAAAAAGAAGGGAAAATACATAACCGCAGTTGTTGGTGCAACCGGCGCTGTCGGTAACGAGATGATAAAGACGCTCGAAGAGAGGGCGTTCCCCATAGAGAGGCTGAGGCTTTTTGCATCAGAGCGGTCTGAAGGAAGGCGCATGGAATTCAGGGATATGATGATACCGGTTGAAACTTTAAATGAGAAGTCTTTCGAAGGTATTGATATCGCCCTGTTTTCAGCGGGTGCGGAGAGGTCGAAAACATGGGCGCCTGTTGCAGCCCACTCAGGCTGTATTGTTGTTGACAACTCAAGCCAGTGGAGAATGGACCCGGAAGTGCCTTTAGTCGTCCCTGAAGTGAATTCCTATGATCTGAAGTGGCATAAGGGAATCATTGCAAATCCGAACTGCTCCACCATTCAGATGGTGGTTGTACTGAAACCAATACATGACGCAGCAAAAATTAAAAGGGTGGTTGTAACAACATTTCAGTCAGTATCCGGTACCGGTCAGAAAGCAATCGCTGAACTCATGCAGCAGACGGCAGACCTGCTCAATTTCAAGGCAGTAACGTGCACTGTTTACCCATATCAGATAGCGTTCAATGTCCTTCCGCATATCGACAAGTTTCTCGAAAACGGCTATACAAAGGAAGAAATGAAGATGGTAAACGAGACAAGGAAGATCATTGGTGATCCTGCAATCAGAGTGACAGCAACCACTGTCCGTGTCCCTGTTTTCAGGTGTCATTCCGAAAGTCTGAATATAGAGACCGGGAAAAAACTTACACCGGATGAAGTGAGGGCGATCCTGTCAGCAGCTCCCGGCGTAATCGTTTATGACGCTCCGGATAAAAACATTTATCCCATTCCGATTGATGTAGCAGGTAAGGATGAAACTTATGTCGGCAGAATACGCGAGGATGAAACGATAGAAAATGGCATCAACATGTGGATTGTTGCAGACAACCTGAGAAAAGGTGCCGCTCTCAACGCAGTGCAGATTGCAGAAAAATTGATCGAAATGGCGTAAGTTTATCTCAATGAAGATACCTGTTGATCACATTATCTGCGGTGATTATGTCCTCCCAATGGATCAATCCTTCACCGTAATCGAAAAAGGTGCTGTTG
This sequence comes from Thermodesulfovibrionales bacterium, assembly GCA_022865525.1. Taxonomy (GTDB): domain Bacteria; phylum Nitrospirota; class Thermodesulfovibrionia; order Thermodesulfovibrionales; family SM23-35; genus JALHSV01. Next base: position 4,250 of record JALHSV010000151.1, on the reverse strand, counting down.
CAATCAAGGGGAATAAAATCCTTGATGTAGGCCCTTCTGAGGAAATATCCGGAAAATACATTGCCGGAAAGATCTCAGCGGGAGAGGGGAAAGCGGTCCTCCCCGGCTTCATCAATACGCATACCCATGCAGCAATGGTATATTTCAGAGGAATCGCTGATGATCTGCCCTTGACTGAATGGCTGAATAACCACATCTGGCCCGCGGAGAATAGCTGGTTAAGCCCTTCGTTCGTTTCGGATGCTGTTGAGCTTGCCTGCCTGGAAATGCTGAAGGGTGGTATCACAACCTATAATGATATGTATTTCTTTGAAGATGCAGCGGGTGAATCCTCGAAACGAATCGGCATGAGGGCTGTGTTGGGCAGTGGAATCCTCGATTTCCCATCGGTTTCAGCGCGTTCAACTGATGAATATCTCGAAAACGCCAAGCAGTTTGTGAAAAACTGGCACGATGATGAACTGATCACGCCCTGTATTGCCCCCCATGCACTCTATACGTGCGGGCCTGATACATTAAAAAAATCGAAAGCACTTGCAGAGATATTGAATGTGCCATTGCATATTCATCTTTCAGAGACGCAGTGGGAGGTAGGAGAAGTCATGGCCAGGTATCACAAAAGACCTGTAGAATATCTGGCAGATCTTGGCTTTCTGGATGAATCAGTGCTGGCTGCCCACTGCGTATGGCTCCATGACAATGAAATCGAACTTCTTGCAAAGCATAAAGTCGGCGTTTCTCACTGTATGGAAAGCAATCTGAAACTCGCATCAGGGTTTGCACCTGTTGTATCCATGCTGACGGCTGGGGTTAAGATTTCATTTGGTACGGATGGTGCAGCAAGCAATAATGACCTGAGCATAATGAGTGAAATGTCTACCACGGCGAAAGTCCATAAAGCACTATCCAATAATCCGACGGTCCTTGATGCAAAAACAGTACTGCTCATGGCAACGAGATGGGGTGCAGAGGTATTAGGTCTGGGTCACGCGATTGGGAGTATCGAGCAAGGGAAAATCGCAGATATTATCATCATGAATCTTGACAAGCCTCATCTAACGCCTCTTTATAATATCTATTCTCATATTGTTTACGCTGCTATGGCATCTGATGTTGAGGCTGTTATGGTAAACGGAAAAATGGTTATCAATGACAGAAAACTGCTTAGCGCTGATGAGACAGAGATTTTATATAAAGCAAGGAAGTGGTGTGAAAAAATACGGAACAGATGATCAATAAATCAAAATACTGTCGGAGAAGGAGAATTCTATGAAACGAGATATTGCCTGGTTTCTCGATCTTTATCAAAATGAGCAACTGAATTTAGACCCCCCGTATCAACGGAGGAGTGTGTGGACTGGCAAAGACAGGAAATTTTTCCTCGATACGATTTTCCGCAATTATCCGTGCCCTGCTGTCTTTCTTCATAAAGAAATTGATGCAGAAAGGGGAAGGATGATATACCATGTTGTGGACGGTAAACAGCGTCTCGAAACGATCATTCTCTTTTCGAGAAATGATATCGCAATAGATAAGGACTATGGAGATGAGAGGCTAAACGGGAAAAAATGGAAACAGATCGAGCATGAGCCGGATCTGGACATGCATTTTCAACACTATGCTTTACCGGTCGAATTTATGGATATCGACGACAGCACGGTGATCAGTGAAGTGTTTGATCGACTCAACAGGAATTCAAGAAAGCTTGAGCGCCAGGAGATGAGGCATGCCAAGTATGATGGCTGGTTCATTAAGGTTGCAGAGAGAGAAGCGGAACAGGAAGAATGGGAACGCCTGGGTGTTGTAACCAAGGCACGAATGAGGAGAATGAAAGACGTTCAGCTGATATCAGAACTCCTGACAGTTCTCCTGAAGAACCGTATTCTCGGTTATGATCAGGACATGCTTGATGAGATCTATGCAGAATACGATGGCCCGGAAGAGACAGTTTTAAATTTCGACGAGCATGCCTTTGAAAGAGTCCTGCACTTCACAAAAGATTATATGTTGAAAATGGAGGCGCATAATTCAGCTGTTTCGAAATATGCAAAGGGATTGACTAATTATTACAGCCTGTGGGCCTTTATTGCCTTGAATCAGCACCATCTCACATCTCCTGCACGTACGGCTGGTAAATATGCTGACTTTATGCAGCAAGTAATAACCATATCAAAAGAAAAAGATCTGGATGCCTTCTTAAGAGATCATCACGCTGATTCGTATGCAGAAGCCTTCCTCTATGTAAAGAGTTCAGTGAGGGCAAGTACCGATCAGCAGCAAAGAGAAGAACGAAACAAGATTCTTGAAAGCGTTCTGTTGGGGGAAGATTCTCAGGAAGAGATTTTTATGACGGAGAAGTATAAGAATCCAGTATCGTTATAAATCTTTATAAAGGGGTACCTTAAAAAGGCAGACTTTCTCATAAAACATATGGAGTCTTTAAAGACGAACAAGACGTGAGAAAAGTTTTCCCTACATCTCTCTTCTGCCCTCGAGGGCTTTACCGAGGGTAACTTCGTCTGCGAACTCGATATCTCCGCCAATAGGAAGACCGTAGGCGATCCGTGTTACCTTAACCGGGAACGGTTTCAATATTTCTCTTATATACTGGGCAGTCATCTCGCCTTTGGTATTGGGATTTGTCGCAATAATAATCTCCTGAATTGAATTTTTCCTGACTCGTTCAATGAGCTCGTTCATTGTCAGCCTGTCAGGGGTAAATCCATCGATAGGGGAAAGAGCACCAAGGAGGACATGGTACAGGCCATCAAACCCTTTCGACCTTTCGATGACAAGTATATTGCTCGGTTCTTCCACAACGCACAGTTTGCTCCTGTCCCGCGAGGCATTATCGCAGATAAAGCATAGCTCGCTCTCTGTGATGTTAAAGCACTCTTTACAGAACCGTGCCCGGTCTTTTACCTCTTTGATTGCCTCTGAGAGACCGCGCGCATCTTCCTCAGGCATCGACAGGATAAAAAAGGCCAGCCGCTGAGCGGTTTTCCTGCCTATCCCAGGAAGCTTTGTAAGCTGAGAAATGAGATTTTCTATGATCCCCTGTTTCATAAAAATATTTTTAGTATAGAAAATGCAGATAAACCTGACAAGTAGATTTTATTTCTTTTCTGTATTTGACTGTACGTTTTTTCCTGTGTTATGCTTACCAAGGAGTTATTGGAGTGTTTTGTTATACTGAGGTCGCAAGTCCTCCAGTCTTTGCAGAATTCTTATGACATGTCCTCCTTGAACTTCAAAACAAAGAGTAAGAAAGGAGGCTTGCAGCGATGACAAAAGGAACAGTAAAGTGGTTCAATGAATCTAAAGGTTATGGATTTATTACCGCAGAAGATGGAACTGATGTTTTTGCTCACTACTCGGCTATTGAGGCGAATGGATTTAAGACCTTGGCCGAGGGAGATTCAGTCAGCTTTGATGTTCTTCCCGGCGACAAAGGGCCGAAAGCGTCAAACATTACAAAAATCTGATCTGCAGCAGGCCTCTGTTAAGGAGGCCTGCTTTTTTTAAGACCTGAAATATTTCTAAAGAGAAATATTCAGATTATATAACCGAAAGGAGCAAAAATGACAAAAAAGATTTATGTAGGGAACCTTCCCTATACGGTTACCGAGGATGATGTACGCCAGTTGTTTGAGAAATTCGGTGAGATTCAGTCGGTAAAGATAATCATGGACAGCATGACAGGACGCCCGAAAGGGTTCGGTTTTGTTGAGATGTCTTCGAATGAAGATGCAACTAAGGCTATTGAAGCGCTCAATGGAACTCCATTTATGGAAAGGACTTTGAGCGTAAACGAAGCACGGCCACCGACGGGAAGAGGACAAGACAGCCGCCAGGACAGGTCTTCTGGAAGAAGGGGATCAGGCGGTTGGAGATAAAAGTAGATGGCACTGATCTCGAGAAAGCCTTAAAAGTTCTCAAGAGAAAACTTCAGAGAGAAGGTCTCATGGCAGACCTGAAGAAAAAACTCTTCTATGAAAAACCTTCGGTCAAAATGAAAACAAAACAGAGGCAGGCTCAAAAGAAGAGACTGAAGAGTGCAAGGTTTAAGAGACAGACCAAGAAAGACTAAGGATCGTTTATTCATGTCAGGGGGAAATTTTGGCAAAACGTGCAGGTATGTATAAGAGCGATAAAAGAAAAAAAGAATTGATGAGACAGAAGAAGCAGGAAGTAAAGAGGCAGAAGCGGTTAAGCAAAGGTGACGCACCACCTGAGGAATCTGGAGAATT
>JALHSV010000150.1 GCA_022865525.1 Thermodesulfovibrionales bacterium | reverse complement strand
GCGCCGCACCGCCGCGTGCGTCACCATCCATTTTCGTGAGAATAATCCCGTCAATGCCTATCTGCTCCTGAAAGTTTTTTGCAATAGTAACAGCATCCTGACCTGTCATGGCATCAGCAACAAAAATAACCTCTTTGGGCGTAACACTCTCTTTGATCTTTTTTAGTTCCCCCATGAGGGATTCATCGATGTGCAGTCTCCCGGCCGTATCCATGATGAGGATATCGCGCGCGTCAAGCTTTGCTTTTTTTAGGGAATCAATACAGAGCTGCACTGGATTTTGCACATCTTTCGAATGGTATACGGGTACATCGATCTGTGAACCGAGGGCAACAAGCTGATCAATCGCTGCAGGTCTTTGGAGGTCTGCAGCGACAAGCATGGGCCTCCTGCCTTCTTTCTTGAAGAGACGGGCCAGTTTTGCAGCTGTCGTTGTCTTCCCTGAGCCGTGGAGCCCTACCATCATGATAATGGTGGGAGGATTCGGTGAAAGGGGGATCTTTGCGTTTGTTTTCCCGAGGAGCTGGCAGAGTTCCTCATTTACGATCTTGATAACCTGCTGGCCCGGGGTAATGCTCTCAAGAACTTCCTTCCCAACAGCTTTCTCCCGTATCTTCTGGATAAAATCCTTGACGACCTTGAAATTGACATCGGCCTCGAGAAGGGCAAGCCGTATCTCCTTAAGCGCAACTTCAACATCCTCTTCTTTTAAGAGGCCTTTCCCTTTTAACTTTTTGAATATTGATTCTAATTTTTCAGTGAGGGATTCAAACATGACAGAAAAATGTCCGATGCCTTCTTATGATTCTCTGATTCTCATGAACAATGAAGGGTTTCCGAAACACATCATTATGCAGCGAGAAGGGAATCTAATTTTGTCTTCAACTGCTGTTTTGGCACAACACCGACAATTTGATCAAGTTTGGCGCCATCTTTAAAAAACATGATCGTAGGGATCCCCATGATTTTATATCTGCTTGCTATCTCTGAATTTTCATCAGTATTGAGCTTGAGAACTTTTACCTTTCCGCTGTACTCTTTTGCAAGCTCCTCAACAGTCGGTGATATCATTCTGCAGGGTCCGCACCACGCTGCCCAGAAATCGATCATGACAAGTCCTTGAGCTTTTATCACCTCATTATCCCAGTTCGCTGTCGTAGCCTCGAGTAAACCTTCTGCCATACCATCCTCCTATAGCCCCATACGAGTTCCGGGGAATTTGCATTAGTTAATTATATTTTCCGCTTGTAATCTTTGTCAACGTTTCCTTATGGTACACCGCAGTACATTGACACCCCGGAGAATTTTCTGCTAAGGTTAACCATGAGAAAGTGCTTTATATTCTTTATTTTACCGCTCCTTTTCCTCTATGAAAATGCATATGGCTTGGATGTAAAAGGTCTCCAGCCTGTCGACCCCTACGGAGTCTTCACGACCTTCAGCGCTGAAAGTCTCCCAAAAGGAAAAGTTGCTTTTTCTGCAGGAGGTGAAATATCAATAGATCCGGACTATTACCGGTCTATTGTGAAAACAGCATTCGGCATAACGGATACTTTTGAACTCATGATGACTGTTCCCTACGATTTTGGCAGTGATATTGCGGACGGTTTTGAGGATATTGCAATCGGCATCAAGCACAGGTTTTTTGATGAGGGGAAATACGGACCGTCCCTCGCATATATTCTGAATGTCTCAGTGCGGTCTGGAGCGGAGCATCTGACTACGGATGGACGCTATGGTATCGGGCTCATACTGAGCAAAAAAGTAGGGCCTGTGAACGGGCATCTTAACTTTTTCTATGAGGAGCCGGGAACAAAAAGTCTAGATGAGGAGTTGTCATTTCTGGCAGGTTTTGACTTTGCAGCAGCACAGAATTTCAAATTTCTCGCAGAATTATACTGCAGAAAAAGTCATGAATCAGAAAAAATTGATCTGGCTGAGGCGAGAATAGGGTATAGGGTGAGGACTGCCGATCTGATCTATACGACATTCGGTGTGGGATTTGATCTTAAAAACAGAGACCCCGAGACCAGGGTAATGTTCTCAGTGACATTTTTATCGCCGAAGGAAAAGAAGAAGATCCAGAAAATATACGAGGAGGAATAGCTGACTCATGTTTGATATCGGGATGCCGGAACTGATTGTGATATTCATCGTTGCCCTCCTTGTGCTCGGCCCGAAAAAACTTCCTGAATTGGCGAGAGCCCTTGGAAAGGGCCTGGGAGAATTGAAAAAGGCCTTGCAGGATGTGAAAGACTCGGTAGAGGATGAGTTACAGGAAGTAAAGGACGTATCATCCGAGATACGGGGAGCAGTAACGGAAGTCAAAAAGCAGATAGAAACGGAAGTAAAAACTGCGAGTAAAACGGTCGGCAGCACCATGCAGGAAGTGAAGGAACAGATGGAGGTGGAGTCTGAAGCGATCAATAAATCTCTACAAGATACTTCGAAAGAAATACACGAACATGCGGGTACCGATAAGGAGAAATGAACCATCTCAGGAAATTCCATAATCAAAG
>JALHSV010000149.1 GCA_022865525.1 Thermodesulfovibrionales bacterium | reverse complement strand
CCCATTGAGGGGGGAGGGTTAGGGTGGGGGTGTTTTGTGATGATTATTTTCGACACCCTCCCCTTCATCCCCTCCCCTCGAGGGAGGGGAGATATTAGATACCTCGTCCCGAAGGCTTTCGGGACTGCGGGGTAGTTCATTCAAAATCAATAATAAGTGGTCTTGTATCTTATCGACCTAGATTTTAAAAATTAGTGAGAAATTTTTATAGAATAAAATATTACGCTATGAATTCAACAACAACTTCCTTAATATCCCAAAGTGGTTCAATCTTTTCTTTTACTTCCTCCTTTATTGAATGAGAAAACTGATGGTCGGGAGGCAGGTCTATCACAACACGAACAAAGCCATCCTTTAATTGCACATTTTTTACTAAGTTGGTTCGCTCTAAATCCAGCCCTGATAGTGGATTCATGACTTTCCTGAGTCGTCTATGTATCTCATCTTCGGTAGTCGGTTTTTTTTCTTTTACCAGACCATGGCGCTCTTCATAGTTCTGTACGGCTGAACGCAGACCCTCAACAGCAAGAACTGAACAATGAGCTTTAATTTTGGGCAGACCTCCAAGCGCTTCTGAAGCTGTTTTCCAATTAATTTTCTTGGCTTCATCAAGCGTCTTGCCCTTTGCAAGTTCAGTGATGATAGAACCTGTTGCAATGTTTGAAGCACAGCCATAAGATTCAAATTTGATATCACTAATAGTTTTTTTCTCAGGATCAACTTTTATATATACGGAAACCATATCTCCACAAGAAGGACTACCTTCAGTAGCTTTCCCATCGGCATCCTCAATTTGTCCCACATTTCGTGGGTGGCGAAAGTGTTCTAACACTATTTCACTATAAGGAAATGTCATTTTTGTCCTCCATTTTTTCTTTCCCAAGTGGGCTGATTATTCTGAGTTCCTTAACTATCTCAGCCAGTGTTCCAACTATATCGTCAACCTCACTCATGGTATTATAGCGTCCAAAGGTAAAGCGTATTGAGCCATGTGCCCTTTCGTGATCACCGCCGATACCCATAATGACATGACTACTTTCAAGAGATCGGCTAAAGCAAGCAGACCCGGTGCTTACGGCAAAACCCTGCATGTCGAGATGCAGGGTAATGGATTCTCCCTCTACAAAATGAAAGGTAATATTGGCATTTTGTGGAAGCCGCTTCCATCGGTGGCCATTGAGGGTTGTATTCGGTATTTCAGCAAGCATGCGGTCAATAATATGATCTCGCATTGCCTGTAGCATCCGGGGTTCTTCTGGGGTTACCAATTCTACTGCTTTAGCAAAACCTACCGCACCCGGTATATTTTCTAAGCCCGCCCTAAGGTCGAATTCCTGGAATCCACCATCCATCCACTTGACTATGGGTGTACCTTTTCTGATGTACAAACCACCGATACCTTTCGGGCCGTGGATTGTATGTGCAGACACAGTGATCAGATCTACGAGTATTTCTTTTACGTTAAGAGGCACTCTGGTAAAGGTATGCGTGGCATCGGTATGAAAGAGAACTCCTTTTTCTCGACAGATACGGCCTATACTTTCAATATCTTGGATGGTACCTATTTCTTGATTGGCGTGCTGAATGGAAACCAGGATAGTATTATCTGTTATAGAATCTTTAAGCTGATCAATGTCCACGAAACCATCACTGTCTACATTAAGATAAGTTATTTGGAAGCCTTGTTTTTCCAGCGCTCTTGCACAATGAAGTACAGAGAAATCTTCAATTTTTGAAACCATTATATGCGTGCCTTTTTTCTTGCCAAGTGCTAAAGCTATGCCTTTAAGAGCAAAATTTGAAGATTCAGTGCTTCCCGAGGTAAAAATGAATTCTTCTTGATTTGCATTTAAAGAAGTACTGAGGTCATTACGAACTTTATCCAGGGTCTCCCTGGCGTCAATCCCCTCGGAATAGGCAAATTCTGAGGTGGCAACTGCATAATTCTCGAAGAAGTAAGGTTTCATCGCCTCTAACACTCGTTCATCGACACGGGTAGCGGCAGCATTATCTAAATATACACGTCTGCTTTGCATATTTTCCCTTCCCTTAAATGAAGAGCGTTATCGTCGAATCTCTTGCCTCGCTCACATAAGTGCCAACTGCACAGTAATCAGATATAAGATCCTCACGCAGATCTTCTTTCTTTATTCCCATAATTTCCATAGTCATGTCACAAGCGAGTATTTTGCCGCCGAGTTCCTTGAAGTCCTGCAGAAGCCTTTCCAGAGAAGCTACACCGACCTTTTTCATCTTTAACTTTACCATCAGCTTACCTAACCCCAACATGTTCATCTTAGACAATGGTCCCTTTTCAAGTGCACCTTTTTTCAGACGTTGAAGGCCCCAAAATGTAAAAAAGATTGATGCTTCCATCCCCATAGCTAACGACCCATTTGCAATAATTAAGGCACTGTATACTTTGTCCATATCGCCGCTATGTACTATTATAGTTGTTTTATCCGCCATGTCTGTCCTCCTATCGGCGTATTCTTATTCTCCATACTCCATCTTTCTCTTGAATATCAAGCAACTCCAGTCCCAGAGCCTTAACTGCCATTGGTATCTCTTTCTTGGACGATGGATGAGTACCAATGACCTCTACGATATCACCTGCTTTTGCTTTTCTTAGGGCTTTGCGAGTTTCAACCAAGGGAATCGGGCAGGTTTCCCCAGTGCAGTCAACTTTTATCTCGGCCATCTCTATCACCTTTACGTATAAAATTTTCGATTTGTCTAAACAGTATGGTTACTTCAATTTTTGAATGTGCTTTGTGAATTTTGTTAATGATTAAATTCATCAACTCATTATATCTCTACACATAAGGTTTGTCTATTTCGTCGAATTGATTACGCATTGAAAGATCTTATTAGTATAAATAACGGTTGGCTATCTATTTCTCGTGAAAAGTGGATCGATCTCTCTATCGAACACTCAAAAATCAAAATGCACCTGGCTAACCGCAATCTGTTAAAATGATCGAGAACTCGGTACTCTCAAGTCACTTATGTCCCTGTTCAGTTTTTCCAGACCAGCTCTTTTCTCCCTTCCAAATCGTATAGATGACAGGATAGATAATGAGTTCCAGAATTGTTGATGTAATGACACCTCCTACCATTGGCGCTGCAATCCTCTTCATTACGTCAGCTCCGGTGCCGTGGCTGAACATGATAGGCACAAGGCCTGCAAGTATTACACTCACGGTCATAATCTTTGGCCGGATCCTCTTTACAGCGCCATACAGAACGGCCTCTTTCAGATCATTCGCGTTATTCAGCTTTCCCTCTCTCTTCCATTGTTCATAAGCCAGATCAAGATACAGAAGCATTACAACGCCGGTTTCCGCGTCGAGCCCGGCAAGGGCGATGATGCCTACCCAGACAGCAATGCTCATGTTGTAGTTCAGAAGATACAGTAGCCAGAAAGATCCAACCAGAGAAAACGGCACGGCAAGAAATACGATAGCTGTTTTTGTTACGGATTTTGTATTGAAATAGATCAGTATAAATATGATAAATACTGTCAGGGGGATGACGAATTGCAGTCTCTTGTGGGTCTTCACGATATACTCGTATTCACCGCTCCATTCAAGCCTGTAGCCCTCAGGCAACTTAACCCTTGATGCAACATTCTTTTTTGCCTCTTCTACATACCCGCCGACATCACGTCCTGAAAAATCAACAAACACATAGTTTGAAAGAAGCCCTTCTTCGCTCTTTATGACTGTCGGCCCTTTAACAATATTGATATCAGCAATCTCTCCCAAAGGTACCTGAGGCAAGAATGATGAATCAGGAATAGGACTCTTAGCTTCTGATTTCCCCATCCCCCGATCTTCTTCTTTTGGCATTACGGGAACAAGAATGCTTTTTATCCGTTCTCTATCATTCCTTAATTCTCTCGCATATCTTATATTTACAGAATATCTTTCTCTGCCCTCAACAGTCGTCGTAACATTCATACCGCCAATGGCGGTTTCTAATATATCCTGAACATCATCTATTGAGAGACCATATCGGGCTATCTCATCACGCCTGGGGGTAATATCAAGGAAGTAGCCGGTTGTCACCCGCTCCGCATAAGCGCTCCTTGTGCCGGGTATATCTTTAACGGCATCCTCTACATTTCGGGAAATCCTTTCTATCTCATTAATATTAGGGCCGATAACCTTCACCCCGACCGGCGTTCTTATTCCTGTGGCAAGCATATCTATCCTTGCCTTAATCGGCATTGTGAAGGAATTCGCCACTCCGGGGATTGAGAGCGCGTCGTTCATCTCGTCTTTCAGTTTTTCTACATCCATTCCATTTCGCCACTCTGATTCAGGTTTAAGATTAATCACCGTCTCGAACATTTCAATCGGGGCAGGATCAGTAGCCGTTTCTGCACGGCCGGCTTTTCCAAACACCTGTGCAACTTCCGGTATCTTCTTTAAAATCTTGTCCTGTATCTGCAGGAGTTTCGATGCTTCGGATATGGATGCACCCGGAACAGTCACAGGCATATAGAACAGCGTTCCTTCATAAAGCGGAGGCATAAATTCAGAGCCGAGCTTCATGAAAGGATAAACCGTACATGCCATAATAACTACCGCAAGGATGATAACCGTCTTTTTGAATCTGAGGGCAAGCCTTGCTACAGGTTCATAAATCTTGTGGAGCACAAGACTCACCGGATTTTTTTCTTCGAGGCGGATCTTGCCTCTGATAAAAAGTGTCATGAGCACGGGGGTGAGTGTGATAGCAAGAAAAGCCGAGAAAAGCATGGAGAAGGTTTTGGTATATGCCAGAGGCTTGAAGAGCCTTCCTGCTTGGGCCTGAAGGCTAAATACAGGCAGGAAGCCGACGGTTATTACGAGGAGTGAAAAGAAAAGCGACGGACCAACCTCTTTTGCCGCATCTATTATGATATCTATCCGGTTCCCCTGTCTTCCCTGCGACTCCCAATCTCCAAGCTTTTTGTGTGCGTTCTCAACCATAATTATGGAAGCGTCTACCATGGCGCCTATTGCTATGGCGATTCCTCCGAGGCTCATAATATTGGACGTAACCCCGATGTAATACATGCAGATAAAAGAAATGACTATCGCAACAGGAAGGGTCAATATCACTACAAGGGCGCTCGGAAAGTGAAAGAGAAATACAAGGCATACCACGCTGACGGCAAGGGAGAGTTTAATGATTTCATCTTTCAGTGTGTCAATGGATCTGTGAATCAGATCCGTCCTGTCATAGGTGGTAATGATCTTTACCCCTTTTGGCAGAGAAGGCTGAATATCCTTTGCGATCTTTTCTTTTACCCGTTCAATGACATTCAGTACATTCTCGCCAAAGCGCACAACGACAATGCCGCCGGCAACTTCTCCCCTTCCGTCAAGGTCAACAAGGCCTCTTCTTATCTCGGGACCGAGCCGTATGGTCGAAATATCCCTTAAAAATACGGGAGTGCCTGAACCGTTTGTGTAAACGGAAATATTTTCCAGGTCTTTTATATCTTTTATATAACCACGGCCCCTCACCATATATTCAGCACCTGAGAAATCAATTACCCTTCCTTCCACATCCTTATTGCTTTTTCTAACGGCATCTATCACCTTCATCAACGGAATGTTATATGCGGCAAGCCGGTTGGGATCTAATGTTATCTGGTATTGTTTAACGAATCCACCGACGCTGGCAACCTGTGATACCCCCGGCACACTTTCGAGCGCAAGCCTGATGTTCCAGTCCTGTATTGAGCGGAGTTGTGATAAATCATTTCCGCCGGTTTCATCTACAACCGCATAGGTAAACCCCCATCCAAGGCTCGTTGCATCCGGCCCCAACACAGGGTTAACATTAGCAGGCAGCTTATCCCTGACCGATTGAATGTACTCAAGCACGCGGCTCCTTGCCCAGTATATATTCGTGCCTTCATCGAAAATTATATATATAAAAGAACTACCGAGGAATGAAAATCCGCGCACTGCCTGGACCTTTGGAGCAGCAAGAAGGGTTGATGAGAGAGGATATGTTATCTGGTTTTCCACGAGGTCCGGGCTCCTCCCGGGCCATTCGGTGAAGATAATCACCTGTGTATCGCTGAGATCGGGTAAGGCATCAAGAGGAATATTCCTGATTGCCCATATTCCCCATGCGGAGAGAACAAAAATAATGAGGAAGATTATGAATTTATTGCGCGCACTGAATTCAATAATTCTTGGGATCATGATTTATTAGGGTAATCAGTGTTTATGTCCGCCGAGAGGAGTGACTCCTTTCAGTTGTGCTTCCGAGTCGATCAGGAATGTGGCTGATGCGGCAACCTTTTCACCTGCCTTCAGGCCCATGATTATCTCACTCAGACCTTCAGCCCTCACACCAAGCTTTACCTCCCGAGGCTCAAAATAACCGTCTCCCTTGTCAACATAAACAATCTGCCTTGTTCCGGTATCTATCACTGCATCATCCGGTATCGCAAGCTTTTTCCCAAGGTCGATCTTGATCTCAATGTTGGTAAACATCTGTGGTTTGAGCTGCCCTCTATAATTCGGTATTTCGAATCTCACCTTGGCTGTCCTCGTTGCGGTAGAAATAGTGGGATATATATAATCAATCCGCGAGAAAAACTCCTTATCAGGAGAATAACTGAGGGTAATCTTTGCACTCTGCCCGGGTTTTACAAGAAATATATTATGTTCATAAATATCAGCGAGTATCCATACTATTGAAAGGTCTGCCACATCAAAAAGCTTCTCTCCGGGCATAACCTTCATGCCCTGCAAAGCCATTTTTTGCACAACATACCCGCTTACAGGGCTGTAGATAGTGAGGGTTCTTATAGGTTTGCCTGTTTCTTCAATCTTTTTTATCTGTTCTTCATTAATATCCCATAATCTTAATCTTTGTTTAGACGCCTCAAATAATTTCGCCGCATCTGCTGAAAACATTTTACTCATGTTTTCAACAGAAAATCCCCCTTCAGCGTTTTTACTAAGGGGGGTCAAGGTGGGATTACTTCCATCCCTTATTTCTTTACCCTGCGTCTCCCATTTCAATGCATTGATAAGTTCCTGCTGTGTTGCAATAAGCTCGGGGCTAAAAATCTCTGCAAGCGCTTCTCCTTTTTTCACATACCTCCCTGTATAATCCACATAAAGTCTTTCCACCCATCCTTCAATTTTTGTATTTACCGTGGCAATCTTCCTCTCATCATATTCGATTCTGCCAACTGTCCTGATAATCTTCCGGAGAGGTTTAACAGAGACTTCGGCTGTCTTCACTCCTATTAATTGCTGTTTTTCAGGAGGTATCTCGATCGTCGGGGTTTCCTGCTCCTCAACAGTTTCTGACTTTGCCTTAGGCGGTTCTGTATCAGGGGTGTGCCCTTCATGCTCAGAGGAATTTTGTTTCGCTGTGGTAGCAATACTATTTTTTGAATAAACCTTTAATGAACCTATCCTGGCAGAATAAATAAAAAGCCCGGAGAGCAACACTATAGCAATAATTATTATGAGACTTCTCTTTTTCATTTGATCTCCATATCTGTTGATCCCAGACTGCTTACTCCAGTGATGGCTTCGAGTTTTGCAATCGCCTTTTCCCTTTCCACAAACTGTCCCCAATAAAGCAATTCGTAATCGAGAAGTGACTTGAGTTTTGTGATAACTGTTATGGCCTCAACCTTTCCTGTTGAGTATCCTGCAATTGCTAATTCAAAATCCTGGTTTGTTTTTGGCACTAACACAATTTTATATAATTCCATCAGACTTTCTGCTGACTTCATCATCGAATAATTATCCCTTATACTTGAAGAAATCATTAATTTTGTTCCTTCAAGTTCATATCTCGACCCCGATAAAGACGCCTCGGATTCAAGTACTGCCTGCCTCTGTCTTGTCTTGTAGTAGAGGGGAATATTTATAGTGGTTGTAAGGCTCAACATATCCTCAAACTGCCCTCCTCCCCTGTTAAAATAACTTGCATTGAAGGTAAAATCAGGAATATATTCTTTTTTCGCCATCCTGACCTTCGCCTCTTTTGCTGCGACCATCTTTCCTTTGGATTTTATTTCAGGAGAATTTTCGAATGCCGTTTTGATCAGCGTATCCATAGTGTAGTTGCATGAGGTGGAGGACAATTCAGCAGGCCTGCCTAATGGAGCATTAACATCCCTGCCTATGGTTGTGTTAAGCATCGCCTCGATGGACTGTATTTTCTGTTTCAGCATCTCTTCTTTTTCGAGAAGCATATATTTTTCCGTCTGTGCCATCAGCACCTCCTGCTGTGGTCCCATCCCTGACGAATACCTTGCAATCGCGGCATCTTCTATCCTGTTGTAAAGGACCGACTTGTCTCTTATAAGGTCTATTTCCCTATTTACAAAAAACAGGTCATAATAAAGCTCTTTGACTCTCGAAATTATTTTTAACCTCATCGAATCATATGAAGCCTTCAGGCTTTCTGATTCCCTTTCAGACATCTCACCCTTTAATGAAAGTTTCCCCGGAAACGGGACCATCTGTGAAGCGGAAAACATCCATTGAGCATCAGGCGTATCACTGTAAGTATATTTACTCCACCCTTCATTCTGATACCCGAACATAAACATGGGGTCCGGAAGGCTCTTTGCCTGCGGTATTCTGTATACTGCGGCAGAGACCATTGATTGGGAGACAAGAATCTCGGGATTGTGTTTCAATGCCTCATCAAGCAATTCCTGAAGTTTCAAAAAATCGGCAAAGGCATAGGGAGCAAGAAATAAACAAAACGCCATAACCAATCCGCAAATAGCGGAAAGCGGAAGAAAACATGCAGACCTGGGAAAAAGTAAGAGCATTTTTTAAATTCTGTTCTTTAAATTCTTAATTCTCTCTGCTACATATCTTTTCAAAACTAATGTGCATCAGCACTAAACTTCATAGAAGCAGTTTTACCATCCCTTGCTATTTTTACGGCAATATTCCATGAACCGGCCATGGAGAGATTCATCTTTGCCTTATACTCATTCCCTTTTAATTCGGCGTCTGTCTTATAGCTCATTGCCGGCATACCCGGCATTGCAGGCATTGAATACTCAACTTTCACTTTTGCATCTTTTATATATTTACCTGAAGCGTCCGTAATCCAAATTTTCATATTATTATCCCCGACGACCGGTGGGTTCTTGTCGATCTTCACTTCGACATTATAGTTACCTGCCTTCTTCTTCACTTCATAATCCTTTGCATAAACAGCGCTTGAAACAAACAGCACCGCAAGAATCATTACCATTAATTTTTTCATAACCTTTACCTCCTTTTGATGCTTGTTATTTGATAACCAGCTCACTCTTTTATTTCAAGTATATTCTCATCAATGATTAGTTTCAAGGTCATGCATATCCTGGAAACGGGTACTTGCTACTTTTCCATTTTTTTGTATCTCTCAATTATTTCAATTGGTTGGATTATTCTTCCTTAAGGCCCGGTATTTTCTCGAAATGCTTATCCGGAGTGAAGATGGAGAGGTTATGTTCCATGGCAAGGGCAGCGATGGCAACATCAGTTAATAGCAGGTTGATTCCTTCTCTTCTCAGGGACAAGGCTACCTTGCCTGCTTTTATCCAGAGATCTGTGGTTATTGCGAGGGATATTTCTGCAAAAAAACTGGAGATATCTCTTCCCTCCTGAGTAAGTGTCAAACGTATCTGTTCGGCAGGTTGGGTATTCATGTAAGATAGAATCCATGAAATTTACTGTCAGCACTGCAGACGGGCACGCCCGTGCCGGTCTGATAGAAACAAACAAAGGCCTGATACATACTCCCGTATTCATGCCGGTCGGAACGGTGGGAACTGTCAAGGCCATGTCTCCTGATGAACTAAAAGAGATCGGTGCTGAGATTATCCTCTCCAATACCTATCATTTATATCTTCGTCCAGGACACGAAATCATCAAATCCCTCGGAGGCCTGCACAGATTCATGAACTGGGACAGGCCGATACTGACAGACAGCGGAGGGTTCCAGGTTTTCAGCCTCTCTGCCCTGAGAAAGATTGAGGAAGACGGCGTTCATTTCAAATCTCATCT
>JALHSV010000148.1 GCA_022865525.1 Thermodesulfovibrionales bacterium | reverse complement strand
TGTGATATCTGCCTTCATCAAATACATACCCAAATCCGTCAGATCCTATTACAGATCCTGGATGGATGATAACCCTGTTGCCAACTGTTATCCCTTCTCTCAGAGTGACATGAGGGTAAATAATGCATTGTTCGCCGATGGCAGTGTTTTCGCCTATGAAAACAAAAGGATAAATGACGGACCCATTCCCAATAGAAGCACCATCTGCAATGTACGAGAAAGGAAAGATGGAGACACTCTCAGCTATCGTGGCCTTGTCGGATATGAATGTATCCCTGCTCACCCCAAAGGGCTTCAGAGGTTTTAGGTAGAAATGTTCGAGCAGGCGTGCAAAAGCAAGATAGGGATTTGCTACTTTCAGTTGTGTGACTGCTAAGTTATGCAGAGGTTCCTGAACGATGATACATGAAGCCTTGCAGTGAGTGAGGTCTTTTACATGGCGTTTCCCTGATAAAAAGGTAATATCTCCCTCTTGGGCTTCATTGATACCTGACACTCCCCTGATTTCAAGATTAGGTTCACCAAAAATCTCGCCATGAACCAGAGATGCAATTTCTGAGAGTTTCACTACTTCGCAGGCTTTGCTTTTGATTCATCATATTTTTTCAGGATGGTATCCGTGATGTCGATGCCTTTATTGGAGTATACAATCATTCCTTTTTCTAAAATAAGGGCATACCCTTCTGTTTCGCCTGTCTTCTCAACCAGTTCTTTAATATCTTTCAGAATCGTCTCAGTCAGTTCTGCTTCTTTTTTCTTGATTTCTGCTTGTGAGTCCTGTACAAGCCGCTGGTATTCCCTTACCGACTTTTCCAGCTCTTCTTCTTTATTCTTTTTTGCATCGGCAGACAACACAGAGGCCTGTTTTTCAATATCAGCCTTCAATTTTTCGATTGCTTTCCCTTTTTCATCAATCGTAGATTGCTTTGATTTAATTAATACTTCCAGATCAAGCTTTGCTTTCTTCCCGGTATCAGACTCATTCAGAACTTTTTGTACATCAATAGATCCGAACTTGACGACATCTGCAGCGTGTGACGTAACAGGCACGACCAGCATAACGACGAGCATCAAACAGCAAGCTCCCATCCCTCCGAAAAATAGTTTGCTCATATGTCCTCCTTGAAAATAATATTTTTTTAAAAAAATGTCCCAAAGGCGAATTCAAACCTACTGGACGGCTCTCCGTCTTTCTTATCGAGATTGTAGCCCCATTCCAGCCTTATGGGGCCTACGGGTGAAATCCATCTGACGCCAGCTCCTGTAGTATAGCGCAGCTCAGGGAAATTGTTAAATGATTCATACGAATTCCCTGCATCGAAAAATACAACACCTTTCAATCTGATTTCACTGAGAAGCGGGAAGATGTATTCAACATTGAAGATAAGTTCCTCGGTTCCCCCTATCGGGTCGCCTGTGCCTTCATCCTTCGGGCCGGCTTCGCCATAGTTCAATCCCCTTACCGTGTAAATACCGCCAACATAAAATCTCTCGTATAACGGGAGCTCCTGACCGAAGATACCTGTTGCATAGCCAAACCTGCCTCTTACCATCACCGATGCGCTCCCGATGGGAAGATACCATGCAGAATCGATTTCCCCCTTAAAAAACTTATTGCTTCCTCCTAAGCCAGCAAAGGTTGTGTATATAGAATTTCTCGATCCCCTTCTCGGGTCGAGATAATTGTCGCGAGAGTCTCTTACCAGGGACGGAGTAATACTGCTTGTTGTGCTTGTACCTTCCTGATCTTTTATTACGGTGGAAGCATCTTCAGACACATTGGATATATCTGCATACTCGAAATTGTATAAAATATCCGTAAACCAGTATTCAGAAAACCTCTTGCCGAGAGAGATACTGAATCCTGTCGCGTCTTTATCGTAATCAACATATTCCCTTGTCATGTTGTAAATGCTCGTCGAAAAAGATAGGGGCTTGTCCATAAACCAGGGGTCTTTAAAGGAAATATCGTACAGTGTTGTTCTCCCGCCCAGTTCTGCTTTTATTTTGACAAATTGTCCCCTGCCGAAAAGATTCCCCTGTGTCAACTCAATCATCGCAATAAACTGTTCAACGGAACTGTAACCACCACCAATGCTGAAAAAGCCGGTCGGTCTTTCCTTCACCTTAATGCCAAGTTCAACCAGTTTTTCCTGAGGCTGGGGTTTGGGGTCTAACTCAACTGATTCAAAAAAGTTCAGATTATTGATCTTTTCGTAACTTCTTTTTATCAGCACGCTGTTGAAAATATCTCCCTCGTCCAGCCTGACTTCTCTTCGAATAACTTTATCCCTCGTTTTTGTATTTCCCGAAATCTCTATGCGCCCGATTCTGTATCTGTCTCCTTCACTGATATTCAGGACGATTTTAACCAGCTTTTTGCTTTCATCGGGAATTACGTCGGGATTGACGGTGATCAGGGCATACCCGGTCTCCGAATACAGTTCAGAAATCGAAAAAATATCCTTTCGTAACTTTTCCTTACTGAAAGGTTTATCGGGAAGCATGGTTATCCTTTTTCTCACTACGTCTTCCGTGAATACTTTATTGCCGGTCAGTTCGATCGATGAGACTTTGTACTGGTCTCCCTCTGAAATTGTTATCGTTATAAACATCCCTTTTTGATCGCTGGTGAGCTGAATCTGCGGTTCGCTAAGTGCCACTTTGATATATCCGTTATTGAAATAGAGATCTTTTATCTTTTCGATATCAATATTCATCTGGTCCTTCTTGTAATACCCTGAAGACGTGATGAATGAGAATAAACCCCTTTCCTTGGTATCCATAACACCTTTGATCTTTTTGGTAGAGAAAGCCTTGTTACCTTCGATATTGATTTTTTTGATTTTTACCTTGGTCCCTTCTTCTATCTGATAGGTCAGGGTGACTTCATCCGGACTGATTATTCTTATGACCGGGACGATGCGTGAAAGCCAGAATCCCTCTTCTTCATAGAATGCCCTGAGTTTGGCAGCATTGTCCTGGATGAGGACAGCATCGGCAATGGCGCCGGATGTTATGGTCATCTTTTCCTTCAATTTTGCATCATCAAATTCATCGTTGCCCTGCAGTTCAATTTTGACTATGGTCGGTTTTTCCTTGACTACATATATCAGTTTTATCCCGCCCTCGAATGTCTCAATCTCTGCCCGTACATCATCAAAGTATCCCAGCTTGTAGATGTTTTTGATATCGTCATTTGTTTTTTCCTGTGATATAACTTCTCCCTGTCTCTGGGTAATTTTGCTTTTTACCGCGCTTTCATCAATTCTTTTCAGACCTTTTATTTCGATTGCATTGATGAGA
>JALHSV010000147.1 GCA_022865525.1 Thermodesulfovibrionales bacterium | reverse complement strand
TTCAGAGGGGGGATACATCCTCCTGACAAAAAGGAACTTTCCTCAGAGAAACCAATTGCAGAGACAACGCCTCCTGCACGGGTTGTAATTCCATTCAGCCAGCATCTCGGAGCACCCTGCAAACCGGTCATCACGATAGACCAGGAGGTAAAAAAAGGGGAAATGATCGGCGAGCCGACCGGATTTGTATCGTCACCTGTTCATGCATCGGTTTCAGGTAAGGTGCTCGCGATCGGAGAATTCCTGAATGCGATGGGAAGGATGGTTCTATCGGCTGTCATAGAGAATGACGGGAAAGAAGAGTGGACAATTCTGCAGGACCATCCTGATTATATGAACCTCCCTTCTGAAGCGATGAAGGAAAAGATAAAAAATGCCGGTATTGTCGGAATGGGAGGAGCTGCCTTCCCGACTGTCGTTAAGCTTTCCCCTCCGAAGGAAAAACCCATTGATACCGTGATTCTCAATGGCGCCGAATGCGAGCCATATTTAACCGGCGATTACAGGCTGATGCTCGAAAAGCCGTCCGAAGTGATCGAAGGCCTTAGAATACTCATGAAGGTCTTGGGGGTACAGAAAGGATATATCGGGATAGAGGACAACAAGCCGGAAGCAGTAACGACTCTAAAAAAAGCTGCTGCTGGAGAGAGTTCTGTTGAAGTCTGTTCCCTCCCGACAAAATATCCCCAGGGTGCAGAGAAGATGCTTATCAAGACAATCACCGGCAGGGAGGTTCCTCCGAGGGCGCTTCCCATGGATGTGAGGGTGGTTGTTCAGAATATAGGCACGGCGTTCGCTGTTTTTGAAGCGGTCCGGTACGGGAAACCTCTAATAGAAAGGGTTGTAACCGTTACCGGAGAAGGTATTCGTGAGCCGAAAAATCTCTTGACGAAAATCGGGACCTTGGTATCCCATCTTATCGATGAATGCGGAGGACTCAAAGACGATAATCTGAAAGTGATTTCCGGCGGTCCCATGATGGGTTTTGCCATCTCCTCGCTTGACGTTCCGGTAACAAAGGGGACGTCCGGGATCGTTGCTATGCCGGAAGGGGAGATTGTGCATGCCGAAGATTTCGGGCCATGCATACGGTGCGGGCGATGCATTGAGATATGCCCGATGGGGCTTATGCCGTCGATGCTCAGTATCTATGCAGAAAAAGGCCTCTACGAAGGAGCGAAAGAATATGGCCTGTTCGACTGTTTTGAGTGCGGTTCCTGTGCATTTGTCTGCCCGTCAAAAAGGCCGATAGTCCAGCTCGTTCGTCTCGCAAAATCACAGGTAAAACCATGAAAACAGCAGTATTAACAAGGACAGTAAGATAATGACATTATTAAGAAAATCCCTCCTAACCTCCCTTTACCAAAGGGAGGCAATATCCCCTCTTTGGCAAAGAGGGGTAAGGGGAGATTTTATGATAAATCAAACCTTGCTTATCAAATGTTTAGTAAGGGTGCAAGGGTTCGAGGGTTCGAGGGTTCAAGGAAGAATATCATTCACTGGACCCCTCGAATCCTTGACCCCTCGAACCCTGGTGTAATTATGGAAGTAACGAAAAAACCGTTCATCGTCTCTGTCAGTCCTCACATCAAGAGTGAAGAGACGACGGGCAGGATCATGTGGAGTGTTTCAGCATCGCTCCTTCCTGCTGCTGTGATGGGAGCATATTTCTTCGGTCCCCGGGGAGTCATTACGGTTTCCCTCTGCATACTGACTGCGGTTCTTTCAGAGTATTTGTATCAGAAGGCTCTGAAAAAAGAGATTACCATCAATGACGGCAGTGCATTTCTTACAGGACTGTTGCTTGGTCTTAATTTACCCCCTTCAGCACCTTTTTATATTCCTGTCATCGGTTCTTTTGTTGCGATAATAATCACGAAACAACTCTTTGGGGGACTTGGCTACAACGTCTTTAATCCTGCCCTGATCGGGAGGGCATTCCTCATAATTTCATTCCCGAAACTCATGACCATATGGAGTGAGCCGACCGCAGCATTCGTCATGATGGATGCAAAAACCGGTGCTACCCCGCTCGGCATCCTTAAGGAAGAAGGTTATGCAAGATTGATAGAAGTATTTGGCGATCAGATGAACCTCTATTCACAGCTTCTTGTTGGCTACAGGGCAGGTTCAATAGGCGAGACATCCGTCATCGCGCTCCTTATCGGCGCTGCATTCCTCATGTATAAGAAGTATATAACCTGGCATATACCGTTCTCCTATCTTGCAACTACTGCTGTCATTGCGTGGATTTTCGGGGGAAAAGGTGCTTTCTTCACCGGAGATCCTTTATTGCACCTTATGAGTGGCGGTATGGTTCTGGGTGCTTTTTTCATGGCAACCGATTATGTGACAAGTCCCTCGTTGAAAAGTGGCCAGATCCTTTTCGGAATCGGCTGCGGATTCCTCACCATGCTTATTCGTCTTAAAGGCGGTTACCCTGAGGGCGTCATGTTCGCCATTCTTATCATGAACTGTTTTGCACCGCTTATCGACAGGGGTTTTAAGACAACATTTTTCGGTGCTCAAAAGAAATAGGAAGGAAAAAGACTTGACAGCAAAAGAGATACTAAAAATAACCGTTAACCTTATCATGATCTATCTCATTGGAGGTACGATCCTTGCCGTGGTTTATGCAAAGACCTCCCCGATCATGTACAGGAATGCTGTTCTCGAAAAGGAAAAAGCCCTGAAACTGCTCATGCCGGAAGCCGATAGCATCGGGAAAGTAGGTGAATGGCAGATTCATGACAAAGATGCAGAGTATTATGTTGCGTCAAAAGGTGACGCTGTCATCGGGTACATCATTCAGTCCTTCGGTAAAGGCTATTCAAGCTACATCAATACGCTCATTGCAGTTGATACGGATTTTAAAGTCCGGAAGATCAATATACTCGGTCATGCGGAAACCCCCGGACTCGGAGATGAAATCGAAGCAGAGACATTCAGGAACCAGTTTTTTGGTAAGGACTCCGAACACCTCAAAGTTCTGAAACGAGAGACAACGGAAGAGATACAGGCTATTTCCGGTGCAACGATTTCGAGCAGGGCTGTTGCTGAGGACGCGGTAAAGTCAGGGGTTGATTTTCTTGTCAAAACGATAAAGAAGAAAGGCGAAGAGTAATGTCACAGGCTGAGAAACCTGATTACCTCGGTCTCATCAAAAACGGCATTTTCAAGGAAAATACGATCTTCAAGCTTGCGCTCAGTCTTTGCCCTTCCATCGCAGTCACGAACAACCTCAGGAACGGTGTGCTCATGGGAACTGCCGTCCTTTTTGTTCAGGTGATGGTCAACATTACCATTTCCCTTATGCGGAACTTCATCCATCCAAGGATCCGGCTCCCGATCTTTATGCTTGTTATTTCGGGATGGGTGACTGTCACCGATCTGTCCATGGCAGCATTTGCTCCGGACGCCTACAAGCAGATGGGACTTTATATCCAGTTGATCGTGGCCTTTGCCTCAATCCTTGCGCGTGCCGAGATGTTTGCGAGCAAAAATAAGTTTGTTCCCTCAATGTTCGACGGTATCGGTATGGGGCTTGGCTTTCTGTTTGCGCTTTCGATAATCAGTTTTTTCAGGGAACTCCTGGGCAAAGGGTCTTTATGGGGGTTTTCCGTCATTCATGCCAAACCCCTCCTCATCATGATCCTTCCGGCTGGAGGATTTTTTGCAGTGGGGTTATTGATGGGATTTTTCAACTGGATGAGTATGAGAAATGCAAAATAAAGTCA
>JALHSV010000146.1 GCA_022865525.1 Thermodesulfovibrionales bacterium | reverse complement strand
GTCGTGGATAAAGTAGACAGCAGTGGACTGGACCCGGTCTTTGATGATTTTTTTACTGTTCTGCAGAGGGGGAAACATCTTGAACAGTATCGTTTTTTAGGAGATCATTATCTTGTCTGTCTGGATGGCTCAGGATATTTTGGTTCTGAAGAGATCTGCTGTCCGGGATGTCTGAGGAAAGAAAGCAAAAACGGCAAGATAAGATACGAGCATCAGATAGTGCAGGCAGCAATGATGCACCCGGAGATGAGACATGTGATACCGCTTGTCCCTGAGGCAGTCAGAAACACAGACGGCACGGATAAACAGGACTGTGAAACAAAGGCGGGCAAGAGACTGCTGAAGAAGATAAGGAAATCTCATCCGAAGCTGAAGATAATCATAGTGGGGGACAGCCTTTACAGCAAACAGCCGTTCATGGAGGAAATAAAAGCAAGAGGGATGAACTATATTCTGGTGGCAAAGCCTGATGACCACAAAATACTGATGGAATGGGTGAATGAGCAAAGGCAGCTCAAAGAGGTCTCACGGATGGAATTCAGAGATCTGAAGGGTCGTTTACATGTCTATGAGTGGATAAAGGAAGTCCCTTTAAACGGCAACAAAGAAACTGTTATGACAAATTATTTTGAATACTGGTTGATAGATAATGGGAAAGTAGGCTATCACAACAGTTGGGTAACTGATATTCCCATAAATGAACAGAATATAAGAGAGCTGGTCAGGGGCGGACGCTGTCGCTGGAAGATAGAAAATGAGACGTTCAACACCCTGAAGAATCAGGGATATCATATAGAGCATAATTTCGGACACGGCAAGAAGAACCTTTCGATGAATTTTTTTCTCCTGAACCTGATAGCTTTCTTCATGCATCAGATATTCGAACTGACAGACGACCTGTATCAGGAATGCAGGAGGGCATTCGGCAGCAAAAGGAACCTGTGGGATCACCTGAGGGTCAGCATACGCCTGCTCATTTTGCCTGACTGGGAAACCCTTCTGTTGCGTATTCTAAAACCTTCCGAATTCGTCTGAATGAAAAGTGCCTTTCCACACGGAAGTCTCTTTTTAAAAGCCATTCTTCCACAGGGTCAGCGGATAGCTGTGTCTGCGCAGCGGCTTTCTCCTGTGTTTTATGTCCGGTGAAGATAGAATTATTGGGAAAAGATACTCTCATTTTCTAAAAGGCAACCTTCTTGATCCATTCCACCTTGTTATCGGCTCTTCTAAATGGTTCACCGAGAATTGCTGGGTATCTACGAGAACACTTGACATAAATCTCCAAAAAATTATCCTTCTCGAATTGTTTTTTCACATAATCCCTCTCGGTTTTATAAGGAGATAAAAAAGCGGCGAGAACTAATATTCCTGCATCGACGAACAGTTTTGAAAGTTCGACAATCCTGCGAAGGTTTTCCCCTCTCTCCTCACGACTGAAGCCAAGATCTCCATTGATTCCGTGACGCACGTCATCTCCGTCGAGAACATAGGTTCGAATAGATGCATTGAAAAGCGCCATTTCGACAGCGTGAGCAATTGTAGATCTCCCGGAGGCGGGAAAAAGGTTTTGAAAGCTTATAGCGATATCTTTGCATGGGGTAATATTTTGGCCATGTGGCCAGAATATTACCCCTCCTATCCCGCAATGACGGATTATTTCTTTATCCCGCTGACCCTCAGTATTCTCACGGACCGCCTGCCCTTTTCTTTCT
>JALHSV010000145.1 GCA_022865525.1 Thermodesulfovibrionales bacterium | reverse complement strand
CTTTCCGGCTGAGAACTTAGGGACTTTCCGTGCAGCGATTTTAATAGTCGCGCCTGTCTGAGGATTCCTGCCTGTCCGTGCTTTCCTTTTCGACACTGAGAAAGTACCGAAACCAACAAGTGCTACTTTGTTACCCTTCTTCACTGTTTTGACGACTGCATCAATCAATGAATCTAATGCCTTACCTGCTGTTGCTTTCGAAATCTCTGCATCCTCTGCCATTTTTTCAACTAATTCCGCTTTTGTCATGTTTCCCTCCTATAAAAATTAAATTACAGGAGTATATAAAATCGCGCGATAATTAACAACCCCCAAAGATTAGTCAAATTGCAATATTCTGATTTATTCAGACACTCAACGCCTGGTGCCGTTAGCCCCGCCCTCCTCTCTTTCCCTGATAGAATCTTGTGTGCCAACCCCAGCACAGGGTCTGCTCAGACAGCACTTACCGATATCAGCCTGTCTTTCAACAAAGTGTATCTTTGCTGAGGTTTGTTGTTTTTTATTGCTATTGCTATCGCTTTTTTCGTCCCGACCAAAATTACTAATTTTTTGCCTCTTGTTACCCCTGTGTAAAGAAGATTTCTTTGTAAAAGCATATAGTGCTGGGTAAGAATCGGCATCACTATCACAGGATATTCACTCCCCTGTGATTTGTGAACCGATACTGCATACGCCATGACTATTTCATCAAGTTCCGAATACTGATACGGAACAGGTCTGCCATCATAATCCACTATCACTTCCTGCTCTTCCCTGTCTATTTTGATTATTCTCCCAATGTCGCCGTTAAAAACATCTTTGTCGTAGTTGTTCCTGATCTGCATGACCTTATCCCCGGCCTTCAGGACCTTCCCACCCCTCACCAGTTCATCAGTTGAAGGATTCAATTGTTTCTGCAGCTCTGCATTCAGGTTCACGGTTCCGACAATACCCCTGTGCATCGGCGTCAACACCTGGATATCTTCAAGAGGTTTATAACCGAACTTTCCAGGTATCTTGTCCTTGCAGAGTTCAATGATCTTCTCCAGTGCCTTTTCCGGTTCCTCTATCTGAAAGAAATAGAAGTCCTGGGGGTGACCTCCGTGATGACTGAACGTCGGCATCTCACCGTTGTTGACCCTGTGGGCATTAACAATAATCAGGCTCTCTTTTGCCTGTCGGAAAATCTCTGTAAGTCTTACAGTCGGGATGAAACCCGAATCGATAATGTCCTTTAAGACATTCCCTGCACCTACTGAAGGCAATTGGTCAACATCCCCGACAAAGATTACTGTGGCTTCTTTTGGGACAGCCTTCAGGAAATGATACATAAGGATGGTATCAACCATGGATGTTTCATCAATGACGATCAACTCCGCATCCAACGAGGTGTTCTCATCCCTTTTGAATCTTCCTTCCTTCGGGCTAAACTCAAGCAATCTGTGGATAGTCTTAGCCTCATGACCTGTCGCTTCAGTCATCCTCTTTGCAGCTCTCCCTGTGGGTGCGGCAAGAAGAACCCTTTGCCCTAATTTATTGTATATCTTCATGATTGAATTAATTATCGTGGTTTTGCCGGTACCTGGCCCCCCTGTAACCACCATAATTTTTTTATCAAGAGCTTCCCTGACTGCCTGTTTCTGGTTCCCGGCAAGCTGTATCTTTAACTCTCCCTGAACCCATTCTATATCCTTATCTTTATCAAAAGACCTTACTATTTTGGGGACAAGCATGAGGTTTTTCAGCTTATCAGCTATGCCGGCTTCACTGACATGGAACTTCGCAAGGTAAACAGCTTTGTTGTTTTCCCTCAATTCCCCTTCTTTGTTTAAGTCCTCAATGATTATCTTCCTGGATGAGGCAATGGCTCCGAATGCCTTGATAATGGTCTCTTCTTCAACACCAAGAATCTTCCTGCATTCCTCTACCAAAGGCTCATATGGATAATAGGCATGACCCTCATCAGATAATTGGTGAAGCACATACAGAATTCCTGCCTCAGCCCTGATCTGTGATTCTTTGGAGATCCCAAGTTTTTCAGCTATCTTGTCGGCTATGATAAACCCTATGCCAAGAATATCCGTTGCAAGCCTGTAGGGATTATCCTGGACTACCTTGATGGATTCCTTTCCATAGTGTTTGAAAATCTTTGCTCCATACGTCGGGCTGACACCTTTGTCCTGAAGGAACACCATGACATCACGTATCTCTTTTTGGTCATCCCATGCCTGCTTTATCATCTCAATTCTTTTGTCTCCAATGCCTTCAACCGCATGGAGCTTCTGAATTTCAGTTTCGATGATATGCAGTGTTTCCAGGCCGAATTGGGAAACAAGCCTCTTGGCCATAACTGGTCCAATACCCTTGATGAGCCCTGAACCGAGATATTTTTCTATACCTTTGACTGTGGCAGGAACTATTGATTCATAAGATTCAATCTTGAACTGTTCACCAAATTTAGGGTGATTGTGCCATTGCCCCTTCAGTTTCAGGACTTCGCCTGCGTTTATCGAAAGAAGATTACCAACTACAGTAACAAGGTCGTATCTGCCGCCTACTTTTGCTCTTGCGATTGTATAACCGTTTTCCTCGTTGTAATACGTAATCCGCTCTATTTGTGCTTTGATTTCTGTGAACATGACGATTTTCTTCATTATACTGTATTCATCCAAATTCATCAGGAAGGTGCAAAAGAAGGGGTATGGGTTCCATAGACACAATTTCTCTCAGCACCAAAGAATAAGGTCCTGGAAGGGATCTGTCATCAATGCGGAAATATTGAAGAATTTATTACCGTGGAATCTTTATCCACCGATATGTTACATCGGCTGCGCAGCATCCGCAACCGATGCTTTTTCTCAATTTGCTGAGGAACGGGACATTTTTCTTACACGAGGTTCATTACTTCTTTTTTGTCGTGGTCTTCTTAATGTTCGCTACCTGCTTTTTTGCAAGATCAGCCTCTTTTGTTTTCGGGTACCGTTCGATGAGCTGCTCCAGGATTACCCTGCCGGTTTTTTTGTCCCCGATCTCAAGAAACGAAAGCCCCTGTTTAAAAAGAGCACCAGGCGCCTTCTGACTGTTCGGGTATTTTTTCAGATGTGTTTCGTATGCAAGGATTGCTCCTTCAAAATCTTTTTCATTGTAATACGTCTCTGCAACCCAGAAATGCGCGTTGTCCGTTCGTTCGTCCTTGGGGAATT
Source organism: Thermodesulfovibrionales bacterium (assembly GCA_022865525.1). Lineage (GTDB taxonomy): Bacteria > Nitrospirota > Thermodesulfovibrionia > Thermodesulfovibrionales > SM23-35 > JALHSV01. Next base: position 939 of record JALHSV010000145.1, on the reverse strand, counting down.
CCTTGATAAACGCTTCGAACTTTTCCCGTGCTTCCTTGTAATGTTTATTTTTGTAAGCACTATAGGCTTCTTCGTATTGCTGAACTCTGTCACCCGGCAATTTTGGCTTTGCTGTTTTTCCCTCACCGGGTTGAGCCTCTTTCTGAGATTCTTCCGGTTTTCTTCCCGGCTCTTTTGCCTGCTCTTGTTGTGCAGATTCCGGCTGCTGTTTTGTGTGTCCTTCAAGAGCGTTCAGCCTGTCCTTTACCTCCCGTACCTGTTTTTCCATGGCCGTCATCTGTGTTTTGAGGAGCTCCACCTCTGCTGTGGAATCTTTCAACGTCTTTTCGACAGAATATTTGTTCTCGTCAAACCTGCCACTCAGCTTTTGCATTTCACCCGCTACCGTCGATAGCTGTGACTGTATTTCGGCCTGACTCATTCTGACGACATTAAAGGACTCCTCCTTGGCAACGCCGGCGGTTTTTTCTTTCAGGCTATCTATATCGCTTTTAGCCGCGTACGAGTCCTTGAGCAGCCTGTTAATATCGGTTCTGAGCACGTCAACATCCTGAGTTGTTGCACAGCCCGATAATAAGCAGCAGACAGTAAACAATAAACAGCAGATGGGCAGTAAAAATTGATTATTCCTCGTATCCTTATTCACGGTGATTACACGCTTATCGCAATACAACAAAATGAGCTCTTCTGTTCTTCGCCCAGCATTCCTCTGTCTGTTCCGTGCACTGAGGCTTCTCTTCGCCATAGCTTACGATCTCAATCCTTTTTGATGCTACCCCAAGAGCGATGAGGAAATCTCTCACCGATTTTGCCCTTCTGTCCCCGAGCGCAAGATTGTATTCATTGGTACCCCGATCGTCACAATGGCCTTCAACGGAGAGTTTTGCAGCAGGATTTTTCAGGAGCCAGGAAGCGACATCGTTTAACACCGGCTTCGCG
>JALHSV010000144.1 GCA_022865525.1 Thermodesulfovibrionales bacterium | reverse complement strand
GGAAGTTTTAAGGAAGCGGCCGTATCTTAAGAAGGAATGGTGTATTGATGTAATTAAGAAGCCTCTCAAAATGGAGCCTCAGGAACATAACCGATTTCGGTTCTGGGGTGTTATTGCTGAACTCGAAGGTCGTGTATTAAGGGTTATTACATTGGAAGACAAGAAAACAATCCACAATGCTTTTCCCGACAGGGGGTTTAAGCCATGAAACTGAATTATTACCCGGAGACCGACTCACTTTACATCGATCTCTCCGAAAAACCAAGTACTGACAGTAAAGAAATCTCTGAAGGTATTGTGCTCGATTATGATGCCGAAGGCAATTTAGTAGGCATCGACATCGACAATGCAAGTAAAAAAGTCCATCTCAAAGAACTCACTCTCAGTAAACTTCCTGCTGATATTCACGCTGTCTCAGCCTAAGGAGATCATCCAAACACTGAGATCGCCACGGCCTCCTTTTATTCGGCCTCGCGATGACAGTATTATGGGTGTCATTGCGAGGAGGACCAAAGGGACGACGTGGCAATCTCTCTTTTTATTTTTATTGAGACACGTCGAGATTGCTTCGCGCTTCACCCTCGCAATGACAAAATGACTTTTTTCACTTGGATCCTTTCCGCTGCAAGCGGATGCGCCATGGCGTAGAACCCTTTTTTGCATTCTTAAATATGTCACTTGGATCCTTGAATCCTCGAATCCTCGGACCCTTCTCTTTTGAATCCTCGGCCCCTGTCTCTGTTTTCACTCAAAATGTGAGATATATTTCCGGATTCTTCAAATCAGGTGGAAACCTTGCAGGATACCTCTTATCTCACCCAATGGTATTACGTCGATAGCGTGCGATACAGAATATTTTCTTTCTCCGGGATAAACAACCCAGAGCCTCTCCAACCTGAGGTCTTCTGCAACCACATGCATTGCTTTCGTTGATGAAGGCGAATCTGCATATTTGCATTCAAACCCATACCGCTTTCCATCTTTAATAATCAGACAGTCAAGTTCAGCCCCACCGTGAGTTTTGTAAAAAAATACATCTCTATGCGCACCGGTCATACCGATAATCTGTTCGAGCGCAAATCCTTCCCAAAAAAATCCAAGCTTTGGATGAGACAGAATTTGGTTCCTGTCTTTAAGCCCCTGCAAAAAATGTAAAATTCCGGAGTCCCGTATGTACACTTTTGGCGATTTCACAAGTCGTTTCCCCACATTCTCAAACCAGGGATGTAACTGCCGTACAAGAAACGCACCGGTGAGAATATCAAGGTACCTGCGGGCGGTGTCTTCCTTCGTCCCCATAGAACGTGCGAGTTCCGCGGCATTCCAAACCTGCCCGTGGTAGTGGGAAAGCATCGTCCAGAACCGCCGGAGGGAAGGCGCAGGGATGCGTATGCCTAACTGAGGGATATCCCTTTCTAAAAACGTCTGAATAAAATTAGACCTCCACTCATAACTCAAGCTCTCATCTTCAGCAAGAAAAGAAAGAGGGTATCCACCCCTTATCCAGAGTTTATCCTGCTTCTCCTGACCCACTTCATACAAGAGGAAGCCCCCCATTTCAATGTAAGTGACTCTTCCAGCAAGAGATTCGGAAATACCTTTCACGAGCTCGGGCGAAGCGCTTCCCAAAACAAGGAATCTTGCAGGGAGCGGCTTTCTGTCAGATAAGACGCGCAGCAAAGGGAAGAGTTCAGGTTGACGCTGAATTTCATCGATAACGATCATTCCTTTCAGATCTTTGAGAACGAGCTTCGCGATTTCTCGTTTGAGCGGTGTCTCAGGGTCTTCGAGATCAAAATAGTGTCCGCCAGTATCCTGAAATATTTCTCTGGCTAACGTCGTTTTTCCACATTGTCGTGGTCCAATCAATGCTGTTACAGGATAGTGGCGAATTGAACGAATAGTCTGTTCGATTAATTCAGAGCGTTCTACGTGCATCATATATGAAAATTACCATACTATATGGCAATTTTCAAGGATAAATATGGCCACTCAAAAAGGTTAGAAGACGTCAATCCAAGATACCTTGCACGAAACTCCTTGAATCCGCTGTATTATTAGCTTTTACCTCGACTCCTCGACCCCTTCTCTTCTGAATCCTCTGTATCTGGAGCATTTCACTTGAATCCTCTCCGCTGCCCCCGGTTCTCGCTGAATTCAATTGACCTTGAAAGACAAAAATAGACAGTTCATTGATTATCTGTATATAATTCAGTACGTC
>JALHSV010000143.1 GCA_022865525.1 Thermodesulfovibrionales bacterium | reverse complement strand
GGTATAAACATTTTTAGCCTTCTTTTCCTATGAACGTGTCAGGGTCCCGTAAAGGGGCACAAAATTACCCGGCGTCGTTCGCAGGTATGATGGGTAAACGTCGGTTTAAGAATATCAGATCGACGATATGAAAACAAACAGGGCTAAGTAGGTGAATACTCTGCCCTGCTGTTTCTGCCTATATATATAAAGTAAATACTCTATTTGCTCTTTCTTCTCTGGAACTTCATCTTTTTTCTGAGCTTGTCGTGTTTGTGCTTGCTCATTTTCATTTTGCGCCATTTTTTTACGTTTCCCACTCATCCACCTCCCTCTTAAAAACGGTATACAGTATGCAGTAGGCAGTATACAGGATAAGACAAAATAGTTTGTATCTTCTGTCTTCCATTTCCTATCTGCTCTCTACTGTTTGCTGTCTACTGTATTCTTTGGCTTGATCCATAAAAGCTTCAAGCTGTATCTCTATGGTAGGGGATTCGGACCCGTCATACGGTATGCTGATGCATGGGGTGCCATAGTCACTCGTAATCCCTCGCAACAATGCTGTAACAATAGTCCCCGGCATGCACCCAAACGGCATTGCATTGACAATCCCCACTGCTCCTCTTTCAATAAGATCGATGCATTTCCCCACGCTTAAAATAGTCTCACCTTCAAATGAGCTATGCACATACGGTAAAGCCTTCTCAAATATTTCCTTTGTTTCCGGTTCATGCAGGGTTTTCAGAAAGCCTCTGAAATACCGCCCGTATTTGTGCTCAATTCTCTTCTGAAAGAACTTTTTTATGAGAAAATTAATAATAGCAGACTTGTCTTTTTTTAACAATGCCTTCCTCAGTCCCATCAGACTGACATAATAGACCCATTCTTCCACCGGTGCAAGCCATACCTCGCCGCCCAAAGCCTCGATCTTTCTCACAAGATTCTCATTGGAGAATCTGTGGGACCTCACAAAAATTTCGCCGATAATCCCTATGCAAGGTTTCTTATCCTCATACCTCGCAAGATGCTCGAATTCCTTCCTCATGTCACAGAGGACAGCTTCAATATTGTTCCCGTTGGTTTTTCTGAGGGCCTGATAGAGTTTCTGAACATATGCATCATATAGTTGATCCGCAGACCCCATTGAACGCTCATACGGCCTTGTCTCGTGAAGGGATTTCGTGAGAAGTTCATATGCAATAATACCCTTCCAGGATTGCAAGGTAAAATCCTTACCGATAATCCCAAGGTCCGCATAAAATGATGTATCCTGGGTTGGGGCAAAAATTGGTACATCCATGAGTCCTAAATTTTCCAGAACACTTTTATGGAAAATATTATACTGGCCGAACCTGCACGGTCCTGTGCCGGAAGGCATGAAAAAAGCACTTTTTTCAGGAACGAAATCAGGCTGCATAACCTTTTTCACCATATCCCCGGTAGTAACCAAACAGGGATAGCATTCTTTCCCTGATACAAATTTCTTGCCGAGATCGATGGCTGTTTTATCAGATTCAGGGAGAACCTCTGCATTGATACCGCAATGCTCAAAAGCAGCTGCAATACCATATGCATGGACTGACATACGCGGCAGGTAGATCGTTCGTGGTGCATGATTCGTAATAGGTGATTTGTGACGTGGCGTTATCCTCTCCTCCCTTGTCTCAGCATGCACTGTATGACCGGCAATTCGATTCTGAATACTGTCCATGAAGGCCTCACACCTCGTTATGGCTCCGGCATCGGCACTGTGCTCATCAATTTCGATATGGAGAAAAGGTTTATTTTGCAGCGCTTGTTTAAAGTATTTAAGAATGAATGAATCAGGCCCGCATAAGAAATTCCCGATGAAGATAGGATAGAGATTTTGCGTATCTCTGACGAGCCGTGCGGATTGCAGAATCCTTTGCCCGGACTTCCAGTACATATTGGGCCATTCATGGAGTATCGAATATTCTTCAAAAGGCAGAAAATCAAAGGGTATTGATACGATGCCGAGATCAGCCAATTTCCTGGGAATTGCAAGATTTACCCCGCTGTCAAATGCATTATAGGCTCTTCCGATTATTACTACGGCAGTCTCTTTATGGTTTGAGAGAATTTCTGAACCTTTATCCTTGATTGCTCTCATAAAAGTATTCTGTGCTTCCCCTGCTCTATCAAGCGCTCTTGCTATCCGGGATTTATGTATGCTGAATGGTCTTAATGCCTGTTTCAGTTCATGCAGAAGGAATTTCCTCCCACGTCTTAGATTGATTATAGGGGTGACGAGTTTGATACCCTTGAACGCTATGCGTGCTACATATGGTATGGTCTGTGTGTGAGGGCATGCCATGCCCCTCTCATAAACATCCTCAGGCGTGTTCAGATTTATAAAACTCGGAAGGAAAAGGAGATCAACGTTATGATTCAGCAAGTACTGAATATGTCCAAGGGCAACTTTAACAGGGAAACAGGCCTCAGCAAGAACCCGTTCAAGGCCAAG
>JALHSV010000001.1 GCA_022865525.1 Thermodesulfovibrionales bacterium | reverse complement strand
GTGTCCTTTGTCTTGAAAAGAAAATCCATGCAAAGCGTAATCCCTGTATGCTTGGCTATAATGTGTGAAATCAGGAGGGACTGATTAAAACCCCTTGCTATAAGGCCTTTTTTACTCAGGGGAACAGGGATGATGCCGTCTGCGTGCGGGATGTCAAGATGGAGCAGTAAATTTCCGAGGGGTTTGGAGAGTCTTCTGATTCTGTGAAACTTGAACTGATGAATTGCTTGCGCCAGAACTCCTTCATACAGGCCATAGGTTATGACCCGGGAGAATGGAGGTGCTTTTTGCATGCACTGCCCGCATATCCTTGCGTGCTCTGATGCAACCGGAAGCGCACATATCATGCACGATGGGCCGGAGTATCTTTTGAGCTGAGACCAGCAGGCGCTGCATACCGGGGAATACGTCCATTGATCTGATGGATTTCCGCAGGCCGGACAGAGAGATGGGTAAAGGATATTGAGAAGTCTGGAGATCAGGGCATGTCTGTAATGAGCAGTGTTCCGCATCTGCCGCATTTGGGCTCCCGGGAGAGCTTTTCGAGAGAGACTTTATTTTTTATTCCGCACCCTGAGCAGGCTATAATCTGGAAGTCTGTTACAGACTCGGGTATAGGCAGTTCTTTCGTGTCAATTCCTTGCTCCTGGAGAGATGTCATAACTAAATTTACATATGCCTCATCTCTTGTAATGAGTTCAATACCCATCCCGTTTTTAGCGGGTGTAACAGGTGCTTTAACGGTCCTCCTCACAATCCCCTTGATCGAGGAAATCTTATCGCCGGGCATCATTAGTTGGATTTCTACTTCAGTACCCGGAGCAAAGCCACGGTTTGTTCTGATAAACAGGCCATTTGCCGATAGGTTGCTTAAAATACCTTTATAGCTTAAGCCTCCTGAAATGAAGGTGACCTCAAGCCTCCTGGTGAATCTCGGATGTCGCTGATAGCCTCTCTCTCGTGCCACTAAAACTGCTCTTTGAGCAGGATACGTTCATCCCGCCTCTGGCCTGTTGATATGATATGAACCTTAACGCCCAGCATTTTTTCAATTGTTTTGATATAGGCTTTTGCGGTCCGCGGCAGTTTGGTGAAATCTCTTATACCGAGGGTGATGGTGTCCCACCCTTTTACTTCTTCATATACGGGTTCACATTCCTCAAAAATATTCATTTCTTTCGGGAATTCTTCATATATCTTTCCCTTATGCCGATACGCAGTGCATATTTTTATGACATCGAGGCCGTCAAGGATATCGAGTTTTGTAAGTGCAATTCCGGTGAGTCCGTTAATCCGCGCAGAGTGCCTGAGTATTACCATATCCAGCCAGCCGCATCTTCTTGGCCTGCCGGTTGTGGCGCCATACTCCCCGCCCTTTTCTCTGAGTGTGTCGCCGAGAGCATCCTTGATTTCTGTCGGGAAAGGACCGCTTCCCACTCTGGTTGTGTAAGCTTTTACAACACCAAGAACCCGGGAAATTTTTGTAGGACCGACGCCGAGGCCTGTGCAGGCACCTCCTGCAATGGCATTGGAGGAGGTTACAAAAGGGTACGTGCCATGGTCGATATCAAGCATCGTGCCCTGTGCGCCTTCAAATAATACATTTCCCTTTTCGGCAATAATTCTATTAATAATGATGTCGGTATCGGCGATGTAAGCAGAAAGTTTCTCTGCATAGCCCATATATTCATTAAATATATCATCTGCCTTAAAGGCTTCTGCCTTATAGAGGTTTTCGAGAAGAAAATTGATGTAAAAGAGGTGTGCCTTCAGTTTTTCTTTAAAAACGGCTGGTTGAAGGAGATCTGCCATACGTATGCCTGTCCGCCCGATCTTGTCGCAATAGGCTGGACCGATACCCCTTCCCGTTGTCCCGATACTCCTATCTCCCCTGAGTTTCTCGCTCTCCCTGTCCAATGCCGTGTGGTAAGGCATAATCACATGGGCATTTTTACTGATAAAGAGGTTCCTGCTGATCTCAACGCCTCTTGCCTTGAGACCGTTAATCTCCTCGATTAACGCAGCAGGGGCAATAACAACGCCGTTTCCAATGAGACATTTTTTGGCTTTATAGAGTATTCCCGAAGGAATGAGATGCAGAATAAATTTCTCGTCGTTAATGACGACGGTATGGCCTGCATTATGTCCCCCCTGATACCGTGCAACAACATCCGCCTTTTCAGAAAGGAAATCTACAATCTTTCCTTTCCCCTCATCACCCCACTGTAAACCGACTACGACTACATTTGGCATACCGGCACCTCGCCTACAGACTTATTTGCTTGACCGAGAGGATATTCGGCAGCTTCTTGATTTGATCGATAATCTGGGGTGATGCATGGGCATCGATACTGACAACAGAGATAGCCATACCTCCCTGGCGCTCTCTCCCGAAATGCATCCGGGCGATATTAATATGATTTTTTCCAAGGAGTGTCCCGATATTCCCTATGACACCCGGTTTGTCATTATTATATAAGAGGAGGAGCTCCCCCTCCGGAACGATTTCAACCTTAAAATCGTCAATATACACAATACGCGGATCCTTTTTACTGAAAAGGGTTCCTGCAACATAACTTTCCTTGCCTTTCGCCTTTACTCTGAGTGCAATCATGCTCTGATAGTCGCCCTCATCAGTGCTCTTGGTCTCTTTGACCTCTATCCCTCTTTCCTTTGCAATGACAGGTGCGTTCACAAAATTAACTGTTTCCAGCAGGATAGGGTTAAGAAAACCCTTAATCGCAGCAATAGTAACCGGAGCGGTATTGATCTGCGCTGCATCTGCACGGTATTCGATCGTTATTTCGGTGACGCCGCCTTCAAACATCTGGGCAGCAAAACCCCCGAGTTTCTCTGCAAGATTTATATACGGCTGAAGCCGTGCAACCTGGTCTGCAGGGATGGACGGGAAATTGACTGCATGACGAATTGTTCCATGAATGAGATAATCGACGATCTGTTCTGCAACAGCAACAGCAACATTTTCCTGCGCTTCTTTTGTCGAGGCGCCGAGATGGGGAGTGCATATGAAATTATCAAGGCTGAGGAGGGGATTATTCTCAGGGGGTTCCTTTTCAAAGACATCGAGAGCCGCGCCTGCAACTTTGCCTGAAACAATGGCATCATAGAGGTCTGTTTCGTTGATTATCCCGCCTCGTGCACAGTTGATTATCCTGACCCCTTCTTTCATGATCCGTATGGATTTTTTATTGATAAGATATTTTGTTTCTGGTGTCAGGGGTGTATGTATGGTAATGAAGTCAGAGCGTTTGAAGAGTTCCTTAATGTCAACCTTCTCAACACCCATGGTATTTGCCGTGTCTTCGCTTAAGAAAGGATCGTATGCAATGACATTCATTCCGAAAGCCTGCATCCTTTTTGCGACCTGACTCCCTATATTGCCGATGCCGATAACCCCGAGGGTCTTGTTGAAGAGTTCTACCCCCATGAACTTCTTTTTCTCCCATTTGCCGGCCTTCATTGATGTAGTGGCCTGGGGGATTAACCGGGCAAGCGAAACAATATGCGCGATGGTATGTTCTGCTGTGGTGATGGTGTTCCCGCCCGGGGTATTCATGACAACGATGCCTTTTTTTGTGGCCGCAGCCCTGTCGACATTATCCAGTCCTGAACCGGCACGGCCGATAACTTTCAGATTCCTGGCAGCATCTATGATCTCAGAGGTGACCTTTGTCGCTGACCGTATCACCAGACCATGGTATTCGCCTATAGATGCCCTGAGCTCCCCAGGCTTCATGCCGACTTTTATATCAACCGCAAGTCCTGCGTCCTTGAGAATGTCAATGCATTTCTGTGATATGTTGTCACTGATAAGAACTTTCATTCGTCCTCCCTAATCCATGAGTAATGCCTGTGCAACAGCCACGCCTGTTCCAAGCGTCACAGGGTAACCCATCCCCTTCAGTACCATCTCGATCCCCGCAATTGCCGTTATAATATCGAATCTGTCTGCATAGCCGAGATGTGCAATCCGGAAGATCTTGCCTTTTGCTCTGTCCTGTCCGCCTGCGGCCGTTATGCCATATTTCTCACGAAGGTTTTTATATACTGCCTGGCCATCGATACCGGGAGGGGTCATGATAGCTGTTACCGAATTGGCAGGGGATTCTTTCGGATAGAGCTCCAGACCAATCGCCTGAACAGCCTTTCTCGTTGCAAGGGCAAGCCTCTCGTGCCGCTTAAAAACATTCTCGAGGCCTTCTGCCTGTAACATCTTCAGGCCTGCATTCAGTCCGATGATCAGGGTAACTGGCGATGTGAAGTTCGTCTGGTTCTTTGCAAGATTTTCCCGTTCTTTCTTAAAGTTGAAATAGAATTTAGGTATATTGGAGGTTTCTGCTTTCTTCCATGCCTTCTCGCTCACGCTGACAAAAGCGATGCCCGGCGGAAGCATGACCCCTTTCTGTGAGCCGCCCACCATGATATCTATTCCCCATTCATCGGTTCTCAGATCATGCGCTACCAGAGCACTGATTGCATCAACGATAAATAACGTGTCTTCGTGTTTTCTGACAATCGAAGAAAGCGCTTGAATATCATGATATACACCGGTTGAGGTTTCGGAGGCCTGGACAAAAACCCCCTTGAGATTTTTATTCTTTTTGAGCCTTTCCTCAACCTCTTCAGGCTTGACCGCATACCCCCATTCAACAACGATTTCCTCAACTTTGAGGCCGTAAGCCTGACAGATCTTTGTCCAACGTTCTCCAAATTTACCGCCGTTGACGACGAGGACTTCATCACCCTGATTGAAAAAGTTCTTCACAGCACCTACCATTCCGCCGGTACCCGTTGAACTAAGGATGAGTACATCATTCTTTGTCTGATAGAGCCACTGGAGCCCCTTCTTTGCCGAGTCGAGTACAGGAAGAAAATCAGGGGAACGGTGATGTATGATCGGTGCTGCCATTGACAATAATATTTCTGCCGGCACCGGTGTCGGGCCGGGTGCCAGGAGATAGCGTTTTAGCATGAAAATTCCTCCATGAAGAATATAAAAATTATTACACCCTAGCGGTCTCTGCCGCAGGGTATTCTTTATTATTGTATACAGATTAGCCGGACTTTGGAAATTAGCACAATGCAGAGTATTTGGTCAAGGCCTGCCACTTTACAAGTCATTAATATCATTATTATAATGAGTTATCATGAAAAAGAAAATTTTTGTCGGGGTTATGATCCTCCTCATGGGATTTCTTTTAGGAGGCCTCGCGTTCTATACCCTCGGCAAGCTTACCGGGCAGAGCAGGTATCTGCCGTCTCCCATTACCCCACATGTGCCCCGCCAGATCATGGAAACCGGCAAGGCATTCTCGGAGATTGTCAATACGGTTTCACCTTCTGTGGTAAATATCTCTACAACCAAGGTTGTTCGGAGAGACACCGGCCCTTTTTTTGATGATCCGTTTCTTGATTTCTTCAATCCCTTTCATGAGTATGGTGCGCCAAAAAAATGGAAAGAGAGAAGTCTCGGCTCCGGAGTCATTGTCTCACCGGACGGATATATCATCACGAACAATCATGTTGTTGAAAAGGCGGATGAAATAAAGGTAACGCTTTTCGATAAAAGGATGTTCAAGGGCCGCATCGTGGGTGTAGATTCAAAAACAGATGTTGCCATAATCCGCATTGACGCCGGCAATCTCCCAGTTCTCTCATGGGGTGATTCCGATAAGTTACAGGTCGGTGAATTTGTCCTTGCCATAGGGAGCCCATATGGGTTAAGCAATACTGTCACCATGGGAATTATCAGTGCCGTTGGAAGGGCAAATGTCGGCATTGCTGATTATGAAGACTTTATCCAGACGGATGCCGCCATCAATCCCGGGAACTCCGGCGGACCGCTGGTAAACATTAAGGGTGAGCTGATCGGGATCAACACGGCAATATTTTCCAGAACCGGTGGATATCAGGGCATCGGGTTTGCCGTGCCGAGCAATATGGTTCGCTCGGTCATGGATCAGCTTGTCCAGAAGGGAAAGGTTACCAGAGGGTGGATCGGCGTTACCATCCAGGAACTGACACCGGAACTTGCCCAGCAGTTCGGACTCAAAAAATCAAAGGGCGCCCTGGTCAGTGATGTCGTAAAAGATAGCCCGGCAGCAAAGGCCGGTATTATGCGCGGCGATATTATTGTTGAATTTAACGGCAAGGAAGTAAAAGATGTAAGCAGCCTGCGAAACCTTGTTGCCCAGAGCAAGGCAGGCAGTGCAATTACTTTGAAGATACTCCGCGCCGGCAAGGAATTGACTATGCAGGTCAATATCGTGGAACTGCCGAGGGAAGTTGCTGAAGTTGTCCCGGATAGTTTACCCAATGAAGCAGAGGCCAAGGTGCTTACAGGCTTAGCGGTTATGGATCTTACCAAAGAGATTGTCAGACAGCTTGGGTTTAACAAAGAAGAGAAAGGAGTTGTGGTTGTTAGGGTAGAGCCGGGAAGTCCGGCAGACGAAGCCGAAATGAAAAAAGGGGATATTATCAAGGAGATAAATAAAAAGGAGATAGATAATCTTGCGACGTATAACCGGGTCCTCACAAGTACGAAGAGGAATGATTCAATGCTTCTTTTTATTAACAGAGGCGGCAAAAAGTTTTATGTTATCCTTAAGGCATAATAAACCCGGTTAGAAAAAAATCTGAGATCTTTTGGTTCTGTCATTGCCCGACTTGATCGGGCAATCCAGAGAAAAAGCTGGATTATCCGATCCCTCCAAAAAACGGCGGGCAAGCAAGCCGGATAATGACAATCATCGGAATAAAGTTCGCTCTGTATCATACTCTAAACAGGAAAGGAGGTGAAAACAGTGTTTCTTATTTCAAGAATTGTTATCCTTTTACTTTTTGTTTTTTCAGGATACATTATCGGTCTTAAATATCATTATGAAGTGTATGGTATTTTGGCAGGTTTTTTCTTAGGACTCCTTGCAATAACAGCGGAGATGAAGTTCAAGAAAATCGAACTCGGTTCAATTATCGCGGGGTTATTCGGTATTTCGTGCGGGCTCCTGTTTGCATACCTTGTCATGCTGCCTTTACAGCTGTTCCTCGGTGAGGACATCAGGACTATTTCTGTCGGATTAATGGTCGTATTCGGATACGGTGGTCTGCTGATCGGATTGAGCAGGGGCAAGACCCTTTCTCTGTCGAGCCTTTTCAGGGTTTTCCGCGGGCAGGGCATCGAAGAAAATCTGAAACTTCTCGATACAAGTGTCATCATCGACGGCAGGATTGCCGATATCTGCGAAACAGGCTTCCTCGAAGGGAGCTTTATCGTCCCACAGTTTATTCTGCAGGAATTACAGCATATTGCTGACTCAGCTGACCCCATGAAGCGTGCGAGGGGCAGGAGGGGGCTTGACGTACTCCACAGGATTCAGAAGATGTCCCGGATTACCGTGCGGATCGTTGAAGAAGATTTTCCGAAAATCAGAGAGGTTGATGCAAAGCTCGTTGCATTGGCAAAGGTAATACATGCAAAAGTCATCACAAACGATTTCAACCTGAATAAAGTTGCAGAACTTCAGGGGGTATCCGTCCTAAATATCAACGAACTGGCCAACTCATTGAAACCGGTTGTGCTCCCCGGCGAGGCCATGAAGGTATTCGTTCTCAAGGAAGGGAAAGAGTACAACCAGGGAGTTGCGTATCTCGATGACGGAACCATGGTTGTTGTGGAGAACGCACGAAGACTGATCGGGAAAAATACGGAAGTTACGGTGACCAGTGTGCTTCAGACAACGGCCGGCAGGATGATATTCTCCAAGCTTAAGGAGGATTATGAACAAGAGGAGCTGAAAGTTGTAGCAAAATAACACATACTAATCAAGTCATAAGTATGAAGACACTCATTATAAAATCCCTCCTAACCTCCCTTTGTCAAAGGGAGGAATAATTCCCCTCTATGGAGTGGGGGTTAAGGGGTGTGTACCCTCTTTGGTAAAGAGGGGTAAGGGGAGATTTTTTAATAATGATGCCCTATGAAAACGCTTCAGCAGTGTAAGGTCACTGCAATTATACCGGCGGCCGGATTAGGTAAGCGATTTGGTCCCGGAAAAGATAAACCATTCCGGTACCTTGGCGGCAAGCCGCTCATAATTTGGCCCCTTGAAGCATTGCAGGCGATTCCGGAGATAACGGAGATTATCCCGGTTCTCAGAAAAGAGGATACCGGAAGCGGGCAGAAGATTTTTGAAGAGTACGGCATCTCAAAGATAAAACGGATAGCACTGGGAGGAAAAGAGCGGCAGGATTCTGTCTATAACGGCCTCAGGCTTATTGAGGATAAGCGCTGTATCGTGCTTATCCATGACGGAGCAAGACCCCTCGCCGAAAAGGAGTTTATTGAAGGGATGATAGCAGAGATGATGAGGAGTAAGGAGACCTGTGACGGAATTATTCCTGGAGTCCCGGTGAAAGATACCATAAAAGAAGCAGAGAAGGGCTTAGTCAGGGGGACTTTGAAACGGGATGATCTCTGGGCTGTCCAGACGCCACAGATTTTCCTGTACGAAAAAATCTTGAACGCATACGGGCAGGCAATGGAGAAAAGACAGTATGCAACAGATGACGCTGCACTGCTGGAGAGATGCGGTGGGCGGATAAGGATCATCATGGGGTCTTACCGGAATATCAAAATTACAACCCCGGAGGACCTCATCATTGCAGAAGCTTTATTGAGAATTTAGGTATGAGAGTTTAGGATTGGGGGGTTTACGGTATGCGTGTCGGCATTGGATATGACTCTCACAAACTTGTTGAGGGAAGGAAATTGATTCTTGGAGGAGTCGAGATTCCCCTTGCAAAGGGTCTTCTCGGCCACTCTGATGCAGATGTGCTCTGCCATGCCATCATGGATTCACTGATCGGAGCACTCGGCCTCGGTGACATAGGGAAGCATTTCCCGGACAATGACCCGCAATGGAAAGATGTGTCGAGCATTCAGCTGCTCGGGCAGATTATTGAACTTATGCGCTTCAATGGATATGAGGTCTCATGGGTGGACTCGGT
>JALHSV010000142.1 GCA_022865525.1 Thermodesulfovibrionales bacterium | reverse complement strand
TTTAGACATAAGAATTTGAAACTTCCGAGGTAATACATGCTTCCCTATAAACGTTCTCAACGGGTCAGAGACCTCCTGAGAGAAGAAATCGCCGACATAATTTGTTTTAAAGTAAAGGATCCACGGATCGGATTTTTAACGGTTACCGGTGTTGATGTCACCGATGATCTCAAAATTGCTGTTGTGTATGTAAGTATTCTGAAGGAAGAAGAAAAACAATCCACGCTTGATATTTTGCACGCGGCTAAAAGCTTTATACGGTCTGAATTATCGAAACGGTTGAAGATGAAGTTCATCCCGAGCATAGATTTCAGGCTGGACGCCTCTATTGAATATGGAAACAGAATCGAACAACTCCTGGGCGAGATCAGAAAGAAAGATGAACATTCCTCCTGAGCTCCTCACATTCCTCAGAGAGAAGAACGATTTTTTTATTGCTACCCACATCAATCCGGAAGGCGATGCACTTGGTTCGTCTCTCGCGCTTTCTATGGCTTTGAGCACCATCGGGAAAAACACACTGCTTTTTGACCAGGATGGGGTTCCGGAGTTATACCGATTTTTGCCGGGACAGGAAAAAGTCATGCACACCTATGCTGACCAGCAACCCTCGGCTTTCAACCTCCTTCTCCTTGACTGTAATACCCCCCAGCGAGCAGGTATTGAAGCGCTGGATTTCAGACAGTCCGCAGTCATCGATCATCACGAAACGGAATCAGATTTCGGTGACATACGCTGGATTGAGCCAAAGGCAGCAGCAACGGGATTGATGATATTTTATCTCATTAAGGAATTGGGTGTTGGGATAACCAAAGAGATGGCCGTGAACCTCTATACAGCGATTGCAATCGATACAGGGACATTCAGATTCGGCAACACAACAGCAGAGGTTTTGCGCGTCGCAGCAGAACTCGCCGACTCAGGAGCAAACCCTGCTTTCATATCCGGAAGTCTCTACGAAACTTGGTCTGAGGCGAGATTCCATTTGCTGAGGATGGCCTTGCAAACCCTTGAAATCAGGGACAAAGTTGCTTTTACTTTTGTGAACAGGGAAATGTATAAAAAGACTGGTACAGGTCCTGAAGACACGGAAAATTTATCCAGCTTTCCGAGGATCATGAAGGATATCAGAATCTCCGTATTTTTTAGAGAGATAGATGATGATTACTGGAAAGTCAGCCTGCGCTCGAAGGGCGATATCAATGTCGCAGTGATAGCCTCTTTCTTTGAAGGCGGTGGGCACAAAAATGCTGCCGGGTACTATATAAAAGCACCTCTCGATTCTGCAAAACAATTACTCCTCACAAGATTATCAGAACTCACATAGAGTATCAGCCGGACTACACTGATACCTGAGCACTCACCTCTTTTGTAAACATAATCCGGTCCTTTTCAAAATCCACAATGACTGTATCACCTTCTCCAAAGGTCTTGTCAAGCATCTTCATTGCGAGCAGATTCAGGATTTCCCTCTGCAACGCCCTCTTCAAAGGCCGGGCTCCGTAAATCGGATCAAATCCGATATCTGCAAAATACTCCTTGGCACTCTCCGTCAGCCTGATGTCGACATTTTTCTCCCCGATATATTTCTTCATCCTGTTCACCTGAATTTCGACGATCTGTTTCAGGAGTTCTTTTGTCAACGGATTAAAGACGAGAATTTCATCAACCCTGTTCAGGAATTCGGGCCGGAAAAAGGTCTTCAGGTCATCCATAATCTTCTCTTTCAATTCAGTATTGTCGATTACCCAGTAGGCTGAAGGCCTCTTTGCCTTTTCTTCAAGCATTTCCTGTATGTGCGCGCTTCCAATATTCGATGTCATGATAACAACCGTGTTCCTGAAATCTACGGTTCTGCCATGACTATCCGTAAGCCTTCCGTCGTCGAGCAACTGCAAGAGCAGGTTGAATACTTCGGGGTGAGCCTTTTCGACCTCATCAAAGAGGATTACTGAATACGGCTTCCTTCTGACAGCTTCAGTCAGCTGTCCACCCTCCTCGTACCCAACATATCCGGGAGGGGCGCCGATAAGCCGGGAGACGGTATGCCTTTCCTGATACTCGGACATATCGATTCTGACCATTGCGTTTTCATCATCAAAAAGAAACTCCGCAAGTGCCCTGGCAAGCTCTGTCTTCCCGACACCGGTAGGTCCAAGAAAGATGAAGGAGCCGATGGGCCTGTTCGGGTCCTGAATCCCTGCACGTGCCCTCCGTACTGCGTTCGATACCGCTTCGACGGCCTCATCCTGTCCGACTACTCTTCGTCTCAGACGCTCATCCATATGGAGAAGCTTCTGTATTTCACCTTCGAGCATCCTGCTAACGGGAACCCCTGTCCATTTAGAAACGACTTCGGCAATATCCTCCTCGTCAACCTCTTCCTTCAGCATCTTCCTTCTCTGCTGGACGCCGAGGAGCTTCTTATTTTCTGTTTCGAGCGATCTCTGGAGTTCGAGTAATTTCCCATATTTTAGTTCCGCCGCTTTTGTCAGGTCTCCTTCGCGCTCAGCCCTTTCTGACTCTATTTTGGTCTTTTCGATCTGCTCCTTGCAATCCCTTATCTTCGCGATAATCTCCTTTTCACTCAACCACTGGGCCCTTAATTCATCCCGCTTTGTTTGGAGTTCCTCAATCTCTCTCCGGATCTTCTCTAAACGCTCTTTTGCTTCCTTTGAGCTGTCTTTTATAAGCGCCTGCTTTTCTATCTCAAACTGCCTCAGCTTTCTTTCAATTTCGTCAAGCTCTATCGGCATGCTGTCGATCTCCATCCTAAGTTTTGATGCGGATTCATCCATGAGGTCAATAGCCTTGTCCGGAAGGAATCTGTCGGTGATATACCTGTTTGACAGCACAGCAGCGGCGATCAGGGCAGAGTCCTTGATCTTGACACCGTGATGCACTTCATATCGCTCTTTCAGACCCCGCAGGATCGATATGGTGTCTTCAACGCTCGGTTCCCTGATAAGGATCGGCTGAAATCTTCTTTCGAGCGCCGGATCCTTTTCGATATGTTTTCTGTATTCATTAATGGTTGTCGCTCCAACGCACCTGAGATCTCCCCGTGCAAGAGCCGGTTTGAGCATGTTTGATGCATCAATGGCGCCCTCGGCGGCACCAGCTCCGACAAGGGTATGCAATTCATCAATGAAAACAATCACCTTGCCCTCTGCCTGTTCAATGTCTTTCAGGACAGCCTTGAGTCGCTCTTCAAACTCACCCCTGAACTTTGTTCCTGCAACAAGAGATCCCATGTCAAGAGCAACAACCTTCTTGTCCTTTAAAGTCTCAGGCACATCGCCTGCAACGATCCTTTGTGCAAGGCCCTCTGCAATGGCGGTCTTGCCGACCCCGGGCTCCCCGATGAGGACAGGATTATTCTTCGTCCTCCGTGAGAGAACCTGGATGATTCTTCTGATCTCGTCATCCCGACCGATAACAGGGTCAAGTTTCCCCTTTCGTGCGAACTCCGTGAGGTCCCGGCTGAATCTCTTCAGGGCCTGGTATTTGTCTTCAGGGCTCGGATCAGTTACCCGTTGTCCTCCCCGTATCTCCCTCATGGCCGACAACACCTTATCAGGTGTTGCTCCGTATCTTTTCAGAAGATCGGAGCACGGCCCACCGACGGAAATAAGTGAAACAAGCAAATGCTCGACACTGACAAATTCGTCTTTGAGGTGTTCAGCATTCTTATGTGCGTTTTCAAATACCTCCTTCAACCGTGGCGAAACATACATCTGCCCCAGCGGTGTTGCACCAATGACCTTCGGAAATTTATCGATTGCTTCTTCAACATCCTGTTGTATGGACCGGGTATTTACTCCCAGTCTTTTCAGGATCTGGCAGGCTACCCCTTCTTCATCCTCAAGGAGAGCCCAAAGCAGGTGTTCGGCATCAAGCTGCTGGTTGCCTTTCCTTTCAGCAAATCTCTGCGCCTCCTGTATCGCCTCCTGGCTTTTTGTGGTGAATTTATCCATTATGAAAAACCTCCTTACTTAATCCTCTGCAAAAATTCTTCTTAACTTTTTGATAAAATCTTTTCTAATGTCTTCTTCAAGAAAGCTCATCATCTCTTCCGTCTCTTTCTGGAAAGCCTCCAGCCGATGCCTGAGCCTCAGGATGATCTCAACCCCGGATCTGTTGACACCGAGTTCCCGTGTGAGCCGAAGGATCATGGCCAATTTTTCGACATCTTCCATGGAATAGAGTCTCGTCCTTTTTGTCCTCTGAGGGGTAACCAGGCCTTCCCGTTCATAGAGCCTCAGAGTCTGGGGATGAACATGCAGCATCCTTGCCACGACGCTTATCATGAAAACCGGTTGATTTTTGTCTTTCGGTTCAATCATCTATGTAACAACCTCCTCCGCGGATCTTCTTTATATAATCCTTCTATTTCCCTGACCTTATCTTTTGCCATGCTATCCAGGTCTTTTGGAACAACAATCTTTATCTCAACGTATTGGTTACCTCTTATCCCTGTTTTTGGTGAAGGGAAACCCTTCCCCGAGAGCTTCAATCGCTGGCCTCCCTGTGTCCCTTGCGGCAATGTCATCGATGCCACGCCGTCCATTGTCGGGACTTCGATCTTTGCCCCGAGCGCTGCCTCGCTG
>JALHSV010000003.1 GCA_022865525.1 Thermodesulfovibrionales bacterium | reverse complement strand
TCAACGAGTAACCAAAAAATAGTAGGGAGGAGATAGGGATTAATTGCCCCTTATTTTACCCCTTCACTTATCTTTACTATTCTGCTTTTCTGTGATTGCCACTACTTGACCTGTCAGACAATGCCAGTTGAAATGTTGACTACTTCATCTACTCCGCACACTCGTACTCGCTGTTGAAGTCACGCAATAAATGAAGGATTAAACGAAATTAAGAAACCTTGCAGTGCGTTGAGTACTATGTGAACTGCGGTGCTCTGCAGGGTCTCCGAGAGGCGTTGACTCCACTGGCGATCATTTCTTCTTCATCAGATACAGGGGCCGGATGCCCAGATAGCGCTCAAGGCTCACGTCGAAATAGCGACTGGCGATCTCCAGAAATCTTGAAGTGGTGTATTGCTCGGCCCAATCCGGGTGCTTGCGGGCGCGCTCGGCGATGTCGGAGGGGCAGTCGCTTACCTCCAGCGGGCTCATGAGGAGCATTCGATCCGTACACATCGATGCCAATGTGCGCAGGAGATAATCCTGGTCCGGCCAGTGCGTTGGGCAATACGTGCTGCCCCAATACAGGTAGTGGTAGGTGTTGATCAGCAGGAGGGTCTGATACGGTAGGCGATATTTCTGCCGGTCGTGCTCAAGGTCGTTGAGGAAGGCATTCTCGAATTGTGCCTTGTCGAGCTTCAACAGTCGCTTGGCTTCATTGGCTGCATCGATGAACTCGGGCACGACATCGACGCCCAGCGCCGCTTCGCACTCGGGGAGCATCGCGGCCTTGACGATAAACCATCCGCGGCAGCAGCCGATGTCGAGCAGGCTGGTGAGCTTCTTGGGGTAAAGGCTCGTGACGATCTTCCAGCGCAGCTCCATCTGGCCGGTCGAGAGTACCCTGTCGTCGGCGATCTGAAAGGTGTGGCGGCTCCGGTGGCGAATCGGTTTGTTGATGTGGTGGACGGTCGTTTTCGTGGCGGCGGTGCGGAATGCCCTGCGCCGGCGGAGGTAACCGATCCAGTCAACAAACGTCACACCGTACCAGCGGAATTTCAGCAATTCTTGTCGGGCTCTGGCGGCCAGCGACATTCACTTGCCTCTGCGACGCTGTTGGTTCATTTGAGCGCGATCATACCGGAGAAGTTGTGCCACTTGAAAAAGGTGTCAAACTTCGTGAATCCCGCATCACGGAGCAGTTGCTTGTTTTCTTGCAGGCGATAGGGGATTAGCACGTTTTCCAGCGCTTCGCGCTTCTGGACAATCTCCATCTCGCTATAGCCGTTGCGCCGTTTCATCTCGTAGTAGTGCTGGATGAACAGGCGATTGAACAGTGTGTCCTCGCCGAGGACTTTTTCAACCAGGATCAGGCACCCGTTATCGTTCAGCCCGTTGTAGACCGAGCGGACCAATCGCTCGCGATTGAGCGGGCGGACGAATTGAAGTGTCAGAGTCAGGATGACGACCGAGGCGTTTTCGAAATTCATGCCCTCGTTGAGGTCTGCCTGACGCAGCTCGAAATCGAAGGGAAACTTCTCGGCTTTTAGTTTGGCAGTCGCTTTGTCGAGCATCTCTGGCGAAGAATCGATGCCGATGAAGCGAACGGTTATTCCCGGTGCTATGAAATGTGCTGCGGCCCGAAAAGTATTGCAGGTCGAGCAGCCCAGATCGTAAATATTGCTGCCTGGCGTGGCAAAATCGGCGATCAGTTCGCCGGTCATCCGCTAAATCTCACCGTAAAACGGGACGGAGCGATTGAGCATATCGTCGAAGACGGCGGCGGTCTCCCTGCCGAAATGAAAGTCATCAACGCGCTCGCGGCGATCGGCGAAAAGCTGATCCTTCGCTGCTGCGGTTTGTTCGTCGTTGTTCATCGAACACCTCCTTGATAAAGCATTTTTACCCAACATGTACAGTGGCCACAATTTACGGGCAAGGTGCTCGTGTCCCCGCAGGTGTAATCTATCGAAGGTGGGCTGATAGGGATTTCCTTTTTCGACATCGTTGTAAAATAGCAGGAGAAGGGGTGCTTGTCAATACGCTCAGGTGATTTTTACAACTGGAAACTGATCGCGGGGGACTTTTTTGAGGAGGTGAGCCCCGAGGTAGAATGGTGTGCATTATAATTCGAATTTAACTGGATGAAGATTTTATCGTTGTGTTGACTTCTATGTGCTATACGTAACAAAATTGATTGATTCTTAGGACCGCTTAGGGTCATGATCAACCTACTTTTTCAAATAGAAAGAGGAGGAAAATGATCCAGGCAAGGCCGATTATCAGCAGCCCACACAGCAGTGAAATCGAAGCAGTAAATTATCAGACGGTAGCAGACTCTCCTATTGATCGCATTCTTCAGAAGATCTCTAAGATGGAACTGCCCGAGAGGGAGCACTTCGAGAGCTACATGCGTCACAAGTGGAGAATGAATCACAAGCCAAGCACTCTAGTGAACAGCTTCCACGCTGTGAGTTCCTTTCTCACTTTCTACAGTGGTTTAGGAAAGAGTCAACTCCGGGATATAATGCGTGACGATATAGAAGCATTTATCGAGCACGAGCAGGATCGAGGGCTCAAAGTCACCACGGCCAGGACTCGGCTAAATTCTCTCTGGGCCTTTCTGAGGTTTCTGATCGAACAGGATATCATTAACGAGCACATACTTAAACGTAAGATCAAACTCAAAGTGCCTGATTTTCTTCCAAGGGCTATTGCCCCGGGCGATGTCAGGAAGCTTCTTGGTGCTATTAAAGAGACACGTGCCCGTGCCCTCATCCTCGTGCTTTTGCGGACAGGCATGAGAATCGGTGAAGTTCTTCGCCTGAAAGTAAGAGACTTGGATATCAGGGAAAGAAAGATACACATCTATGAGGGGGAAAAGAACTGCCTTGGGCGAGTGGTATATCTCAGCGATGATGCTCTGATGGCCTTAAAGCTTTGGCTGAGAAAGAGAAAACCTCAAACAGAGTATCTATTCCCTGGTCTGCAACATAAGCATTTAGGGTACACTCAAGCCCGCAATATTTTCGTGAAGTATATATGTGCTGCAGGGCTGCAGGATAAAGGCTACATGATCCACAGTCTCCGGCATACCTTTGCAAGCGAACTGCTCAACGCCGGCATGCGCCTGGAATGTCTCCAGTTGCTGTTGGGTCATCGCGACATAGAGATGACCCGGCGATATGCTCGTCTCACCGATAAAAGCCGCGAGGAGGAGTACTTCCGTGCCATGGCGGTTATCGAACAAGGAGGCATTCATGGAGCGTACTGATCTGATTGCCAGATACCGGAGATTCCTGAAGCGAAGGAACTATTCGGTGCACACCGTAAAAAACTACATCAATATACTCGGACACTTCAGTGCCTGGCTACAGATTCCTATAGAGCGGGCAACCTCCAAAGAAACCGACGCTTATATTGACCATTTATTGAGAAGGAGAAGGAAACCAAAGACAATAAACTGTCATTTCGGCTGCATCCATGCTTTTTACGATTACCTGATCGAAGATGAGGGAATGCATCTTGCCAATCCGGTTAAAAAGAATTACAGGCTTCGTCTGCCTCGGCCACTGCCCAAACATCTCAGAGACGCACAGGTTGAAGCACTTTTTAAGGAAATCAATAATGCCAGAGATCGGGCTATGTTCATGCTCATGCTCAGATGTGGTTTGCGGGTTGAAGAGGTTGCACGACTGACAACAGCTGCGATAGAGTATCGCAGCAGGCAACTTTATGTCTTCAATGGAAAAGGCAGCAAGGACAGGGTTGTCTATCTGAGTGAGGATGCTAAGAGCGCCATAGAGGTGTATATGCGGAAACGGAAATGGTCGAAGGAGAAAAGAGTGTTTTTGGTGCAGAAGGGACATCTGAAGGGAAAGCCGATATCAGTTCGCGGCATTCAAAAGAGAATCGAACGCTATGCACAGAGGTCCGGGATAGAGGTATCCTGTCATCACTTGAGACACACTATGGCAACCCAACTGTTAAATGCGGATGCTGATCTCGTTACCATCCAGGATCTACTGGGCCACAGCCGGATTACTACAACTCAGTGCTATTGTAGAGTCTCCAATCTCAAAGTGCAGAGGGACTACTATAAGGCCAT
>JALHSV010000141.1 GCA_022865525.1 Thermodesulfovibrionales bacterium | reverse complement strand
CCCAGTCGAATCGACCAGTGGCTTTATAAGGCTTTCGTTCCCTTCACGGCTGCGGGGCAGCGGGAGAATCACCATAATAGTTCACTCCACTTCCCTGACTTCCAGCCACGAAATTTGTCTACCTGCAAAAAACTGTCATGTTATATCATATTCCACTCATTGTTTTCAATGGCCATGAACTGCAAAGAACAATAAACAGAAAATGTGCGAATCCAGCATGAAACCTTCTCACTTTATAACCATAGGAAAAGTAAATCTGATACAATGTGATATATATTTTTTACGTCTGTTCATTCAGCATAGCTCTTATGAAAGACATAGATGAATTGATAAAGCACTATGGTCTTGAAGAAGACCCGGAGCATGTAATCGTTCCTTTCCTTGACAAGAACGGCAGGCCGAAACGGCGGTATCTCTTAAAAAGAAGGTTTATCCGCATTGTTTATGCTGAAGGGTATTTCATCGATTATCCCCTATCAGATGTAATAAAAGCAACGGTACAATATCCGGAGCTTCTGCTGAGTGAAGCGCTCTATCGTATGTATAAAGAATCAGATTAGCTTATCGATGCATTTCCCTTCGTATTCGGGAAAATCTTCAAAATTGAGGGGGTTCTTTCGTGTGAGATTGAGTTTGAGGAGCTTGAAATTCAGCTCCCTGATTTTTTTCAGCCTTTCCTTGTCATCATCGATAGTATTTATTATAGTGCACAGATTTACTACTGCGTTCCTCGCTTCAAGTTCCGGTGGTATGCAACCGGCATTTTTTAAAAACCTGTATGCCATTCTGAGATCCTCCGGTATCCACGTTTCATCTTCGAATACCATAGGTTTGCCCTGACCTTCAAGGTTATCGAACTCGCCGTTTTCGATGGCTTCCCGGATCCGCTGTTCAGCAATTCTTAAGAAACAATCCATGCCTTTTCCTTACCGTAGAGCAAGCATCCTATCCAGGGACTTTTTGGCCGGAATTCTGATTTCTTCAGGAACTTTGATGATGTAAGTATTTTCCCGTAATGCCCTGAGCACGCTTCCGAGGGTAGTCTTTTTCATATTCGGGCATATCATGTCTTTTCTTAATGCATAGAATTCCTTCTCGGGATTTTCTTTTTTCAATCGGTACATAAGCCCTATTTCGGTACCGACGATAAACTCTTTTGCGGACGATGCCTTCGCAAATCTCAGCATCCCTGAGGTGCTTGTTACATGGTCGGCCAGTTCCAGTACTTCAAGCCTGCATTCGGGATGGGCCATAACCAGTGCCTGGGGGTGCTCGTTCCTTGCTTTGGAGACGTCTTCAGGTCTCACCCGCTCATGAACGTGGCAAAAACCATCCCATGCAATGATTTTTTTTTGAGTATTCCTCTGAGCCCACATGGAAAGATTTCTGTCGGGTACCGATATCACTGTCTCATCAGGCAGGGACTCTATGACCTGAACGATATTTGCAGATGTGCAACAGATGTAACTGTCTGCCTTTACATCAGCAGTGGTATTGACATATGCGACGACAGGGCTTTTAGGATACTGCTCCTTTATCGCCTTCAAGGTGAACTCCTTGGGATAAATGTATGGTGGTGGATTATGGAATCCCGGGAAACTCTTCCTTTCCCGTCTGGGCGAATCAACGTGGATCATGTCGGCCATCGGGCATCCTGCATCAGCCTCTGTGAGAAGGACGGTTTTGTCAGGACAGAGGATGGAAGCGCTTTCTGCCATGAAATTCACCCCTGCAAATACAATAAGATCACAGTCTATCGTCGAAGCAGTCCTTGAAAGTTCAAGCGAATCGCCTGTGAAATCTGCTATTTCCTGTACCTCATCCCTCTGGTAATTGTGCGCAAGGATAATGGCACGTCTCTCCTGTTTCAGTTTGAGAATCTTTTCCCTGATGGAGGGCAGGTGCGAGAGCATTTAAAACCTGACAGGATTTTTCGAAATAAGGGAAGAATTGGTGAAAAGAAGGGAGCCATCATTTAGGAGCACTTTGTAAATCGGCTCGTATTTTTTCTTGCTTTTCCCGGATTCACTTGTGACAGAGGGGAGAATCGTCTGACCATTATAGAGAGAGAGCACTTTGCTTACATAGTGCTTTGTTTCGGTAATCGGCGGGACATATCCAAACTTTTCTACGGTTTTTGGTCCGGCATTATACGCAGCAAGAGCAAGGGTGAGATCTCCGTTGAAACGTTCGAGGAGATATCGCAAGTACTTTGTTCCTCCCTCGATGTTTTCTTCAGGGTCATAGGGGTTCTGCACATTCATTTCCGTCGCTGTAGCAGGCATGAGCTGCATGAGACCCATCGCCCCTTTTCTTGAAACTGCCCTGCTGTTCCAGTTCGACTCAGTCTTTATGACAGCCTTAATCAGTGAAGGGTCAAGGTCATACATTGAAGCTTTTTCATGAATGATATTGTGGTATTCAGATGCATTCGCATTGACTCCGGAATTGTACTGGACAGGCTGTTTTTGTCCGGAAGGTGTCTCAGGCGTATCTTTATGAATTCTATCAGCTTTTTTGCCGGCAGGTGTATCGGTATAACAGATTACACCCTGATCGTCAACATATTTAAAAATATCAGCAGATGCGACCGGAGCAAAGAACAGAAAGAACGCACATATCGCTATAGCGATTCTCATACTAAAATTTTAAGGATTGACGACTCTTCTGTCAACAGTTTTAAAGTTACGATCGGTTTAAAGGATCTCTTTAAACTGTTCGTTAGTAATCCCTGCATCTTTGATAATTGCTTTCACGGTATAGGGATTCAGTCGCTTATGATCAGGAATGATTATGCGGTGAGTTCCATCGGACATGCCGATATGTTTGCCTCTGGTTATAATTCTGAATCCGACCTTACTGAATGCCCTGACCACACGCTCGGCAGAGACATCAGTAAAAAGCATTTAAGCGGGAACCTCTACCTGATATACCGTAGAATCCTTGGTCTCCTCTTCTATCATCCCAAGGTATGTTGTAATGGCATCTTTAATATTTTCGATAGCCTCATCAATCGTATCTCCCTGACTATGGCAACCCGGGAGGGCAGGACAATGTACATCGAAACCATATTCACTTTTGTTTATTACAACCGAGTATTTCATGTTTTTAATCTATCATATGCATGATTTTCTGTCAAAAAAGCACGATTAGCATTTCATGACACGCCCTGAACAGGCCGGAAAGGCAGCAATTTACTTCAGTCATCGTTATAGCGTACCGCTCAGGTGAATAGGGATGCAGGTTGGCATAGAAGAATCCGGGGTCTCGCAAGCGTGGCAGCGTTTTAAGGCTGATATTGCCTCGAACAGGACGCTGAGAAAGAGGGTTGAACGAGTACGTAAGGTACTTAGCTTGTGAATTGTGTAGACCTGACACTATTAATTCGTCTTCTCTTTTAAACCATTGAGAATTATACCCTGATTCATATTTACAGAATTCATCTTACACTATCACCTTTAGGACTATTTTGAAGAATTATCAACCAGTTTCGATAGACGGGGAATTCATTGTATTAATAAAAAAAGCAACCTATG
>JALHSV010000140.1 GCA_022865525.1 Thermodesulfovibrionales bacterium | reverse complement strand
GAACGGAACATTTGTCCAGGCCTGACGGACGGTCTGTTTCAACCTTTTCAACTGCAATTCTTCCAAAGCCCTGCGGCTGATCATCTCAATATCTTTTTGCCAGAACATTGTTACACTTTCACCTCGGTAATCTCTCGTCCTTTCTTAAATGCCGTAAGGTTGATTCCAATTGTCTTTACCGGCACAGATCCTTCTATCACCGTTTCCCATGTAGAGATAGTGAAAGGCAAGTACCGGGAAAGAATTCCCATGACAATAATATTCTCCAGCTTGGGGTTTCCCAAGGTGTTTGCGATTTCAAATGCATTCACGGTATCCACGTGAAACCCCATAGCCTCCAATTGAGATTTTACGTCTTCCGGATATGGAGCAACAGCAGGATTAAGAGAGGAGGGTATTACCCTTTTTTGGTTGAGTATTACTTTTCCATACGGTTTGAGATAATAGGCGTAGCGCAATCCCTCAAGCTCTTCAAGTGCAATCAGAAAATCAGCTTTTCCCTTTGGGATTAAAGGAGAAAATACTTCTTCCCCGAAACGGACATGGCTGGTGACGCTCCCTCCTCTTTGCGCCATGCCGTGCAGTTCGCTCTCTTTTACCATGTATCCCGAGACAAAGGCACATTTGGCTAAAATTTTACTTGCAAGGAGGATTCCCTGTCCTCCTACCCCTGAAAAAAGCACATTGATAATTCCCATTTTTCCTCTTCAATAATACGTATAAAAAATTTCATCATTCTATCATATATTGAAAATTTCCTGCAAAAGAGGTTTTATTGCTCCCCATGGTGCGCTCTATATTGTTTTCTTGCTTCAATTGTGATAATCTTTGTATCCATGTTTGTTGAATCTGATGAACTATGAAGGTTGAACAGATATCCATATTTCTTGAGAACAAGTCCGGGCGACTTGCCGAAGTAACGAGTGTTCTGTCCGAAGCAGCCATAAATATAAGGGCTCTTTATCTTGCCGATACAGCTGATTTCGGGATATTGAGACTTATTGTTAATGATACAGAAAAGGCGCGGCAGGCTTTAAAAGATCATGGGTTTACTGTTGAGAAAACGAAGGTTGTAGCAATTGAAGTGCCTGATAGACCAGGAGGACTATCAAACATCCTCAACACAATAAAAGAAGCAGGAATAAACGTTGAATATATGTACGCATTTGTCGAAAAGAGCGGGGAAAATGCCATTGTTATTTTTCGTTTTGATGAGCTTGAAAAGTCAATTGATATATTACAGCAAGCGGGTGTCAGGATCATGGGAGGAGAAGAGCTCTCCGCGCTGTGAGTCATTGCAGAGGAACTGGGAAGAAGTAATAAATAATCCCTGTATAAATTCAATTAAAGGAGGAGATCATGAAAAAAGCGAAGGGAAAATTCTTAGTGGTATTGGTAGTAGCATTGTCTGTTATGCTTCTGTTCGTGAATGCATACGCGAAAGAACCGTATAAGATTGGAGCACTGTTTGCAGTAACAGGCGCTGCTTCTTTCTTAGGAGAACCTGAAAAAAATACTGCAATTATGCTTCAGGACCAGATTAATAAAGCAGGTGGGATAAACGGACATCCCCTGGAAATTATTATTGAGGACACAAAGAGTGATGAAACACAGGCTGTTCTGTCTGCCAAGAAACTTCTTGAAAATGATAAAGTCCTGGCTATTATAGGGCCATCTACTACCGGTGAATCAATGGCTCTTGTTCCTATTATGAATAGTGCCAACACACCTCTAATTTCTTTGGCAGCCGGAGCTCCGATAACCCAGCCGGTCAAAGATCGATCCTGGATTTTTAAAACGCCTCAACATGACATTAGTGCAGTAGAAGCAATCTATGACTATATGAAAAAGCATGGCATAGTCAAGGTGGGAATTATTACGATATCTACCGGCTTTGGGGATTCCGGAAGAAAGGCACTTCTTGAACTATCACCTAAATTTGGTATTACTCTTGTTGCAGATGAGAAATATGGACCAAAAGATTCAGACATGACGACACAGCTTACCAAAATTAAAGCAGCAGGCGCTCAGGCAGTGATCAACTGGTCTGTAGGACCAGGGCAGGTAGTTGTGACGAAAAACTGGGAGGCACTCAAAATGGGAATCCCCCTCTATCAAAGCCATGGCTGGGGAAGCAAGAAAAACATAGAGCTGGCAGGAAAGGCTGCAGAAGGAGTCATCGCACCCCTTGGAAGACTGGTTGTATGGGATAAGCTCTCTGATAAGCACCCCCAGAAAGCTTTATTGAAAAAGTATGCACAGGATTATGAAGCAAAGTATAAGAGTGAGCCAGGTACCTTTGGCGGACATGCGTATGATTCCATCATGATGATTGTGGAAGCATTAAAGTCAGCAGGTCCTGACAAAAAGAAGATGAAAGATTATATCGAGACGAACATCAAAAAATGGCCCGGTACCGGCGGTATCTTCAATATTTCACCAGACGACCACTGCGGTTTGGACAAGGATGCCTTTGAG
>JALHSV010000139.1 GCA_022865525.1 Thermodesulfovibrionales bacterium | reverse complement strand
TGAGAGCGAAGGGGATCAGCAGCAGGGAGAAGGCGGTGGTGGCCAGGGCGAGCAGCACCGACCAGAACGATCGGGCTTTTGCAGAGATGAGGCCGGCCAGGGGGATGGTCAGTGAACCGACAATGGGCACAAAAATCGTTAAAAGAATGATTGTTTGTATGTTGTTTGTCATGGTTTTTTAAAATTTATTATAATAAATAAAATCGAATTGTCAAGGCAACCTTTTTATAAAAAAGCATTTTTTTCTATAATAATTCGGATTTATTAACTATTTGTTATAGTAAAACTGACAACTTAGTGAATTTTTATTAATTTTAGGTTGAATTTTTTTCGCGGATTTATAATAATGATCTATATAATATAAGGAGTACGGAGAGGTAAGGTGCATTCTATATATGATTTGACGGATTGTGTCCATGAATAAGGAAGCCAAAGCCCGCATTCGCATCAATGAACTACTTTCCAAATCGGGGTGGCGTTTTTTTAATGACGAGATAGGTCCGGCAAATGTGCAACTTGAAATAAATGTCAAGTTGAAGAAAAGGATCCTGGATGAATTCGGCGATGATTTTGAAAAAACCAAAAACGGATTTGTGGATTACTTGCTCTTGGATGACAAAAAATTTCCACTTGCCGTGCTGGAAGCGAAATCCGAGAAATACGATCCTTTG
Organism: Thermodesulfovibrionales bacterium; assembly: GCA_022865525.1. GTDB lineage: Bacteria > Nitrospirota > Thermodesulfovibrionia > Thermodesulfovibrionales > SM23-35 > JALHSV01. Next base: position 10,963 of record JALHSV010000139.1, on the reverse strand, counting down.
GTTGGCAAGGAACAAGCACGAAGATATGCTCAGTCGCAACACGTCCGCTTTGTCATTCTCTCCAACGGTAACCTGCACTATTTCTGGGACCTGGAACAGGGTAATCCGGCCCTGATCACTGAATTTCCTACAGCGGATTCTCTTAGCCATTTTCAAACCTTTAAACCGAATCCGGAAGCTCTGATCAAGGAAAAAATCGAGACGGATTACATCGCCATTACCCAAAGCCCTAAATATCAAAATGATCCGCGCTGGGCCGATCCGATCCAGAAAGATACATTTATTACAGATACGGGTCTGAAATTTCTGCGTCCTTATCAACTGGGTGCCATTGCCTCCTTGCAAAAAGCTGTTCAGGCTGGGCAATCCCGATTTCTTTTTGAAATGGCCACTGGTACGGGCAAGACCTTGACTGCGGCGGCGATCATCAAACTGTTTTTTAAGACAGGGAATGCCAAACGGGTTTTATTCCTGGTCGATCGCATTGAGCTCGAGACCCAGGCCTGGAAGGCATTCAAGCGTTATCTCAAGAATGACTATATTACAGTTATTTATAAAGAAAATCGCGATGATTGGCGCAAGGCCGATATCGTGGTATCTACTGTGCAGAGTTTTCTCTTTAATAACAAATACCGCCGCTTGTTTTCTCCGACCGATTTTGATCTGGTGATATCCGACGAAGCCCACCGTTCCATCAGCGGCAATAGCCGGGCGGTCTTCGAGTATTTTATCGGCTACAAACTCGGTTTGACCGCCACGCCCAAGGATTATTTAAAGAAGATCGATCCGGCCCGGATCAATAGCCGCGACCCGCGCGAATGGGAAAGGCGGCAGTTGCTCGACACCTATAAAACCTTCGGCTGCGAGAGCGGCAACCCCACGTTCCGCTATAGTCTGGTCGATGGAGTGAAGGATGGTTTTTTGCTTAATCCGCTGGTTGTCGATGCCCGTACCGAGATTACAACCGAAATGCTTTCGGAACAGGGTTACGCGGTCATGCAGGAAAACGATGACGGCGAACTCGTTGAACAAGCATTTTTTGGTCGTGATTTTGAAAAAAAGTTCTTTTCCGACGAGACCAACTTGGTATTTTGTGAAACTTTCATGAAAAACGCCTTGTGTGATCCGCTGAGCGGGGAGATTGGCAAAGGCATCATATTCTGTGTTCGCCAGGATCATGCTGGGCGCATCGCTCAGACCCTAAACCAACTCGCTCATAAAATGTTCCCGGGGAAATACAACTCCGATTTTGCTGTGCAGGTGACCTCGTCGGTATCCGAAGCGCAGCAAATGTCGGCCAGTTTCGCCAACAACAATCTGAATGGCCATACGCACTTCTTGGATGGATACATCAGCGCCAAGACCAGGGTTTGTGTAACGGTAGGCATGATGACCACCGGCTACGACTGTGAAGACCTGCTGAATGTCGTTTTAATGCGGCCAATCTTTTCTCCGACCGATTTCATCCAGATCAAGGGCCGGGGCACACGCAAGTTTGAATTTCATTATTTAGACAAATCGGCAAGCGGCACTCAGGAGCACCGTCGGCAAAAAGAAAAATTCAAACTTTTCGATTATTTTGCCAATTGCGAATATTTCGAGGAAAAATTCGATTATGATGAAGTGCTAGAACTACCTGTGCGCGACAGCCGAAAAAAAGATACGCCGTGGACGCCGCAGCCGGGAGACGACGGCTACGCCAATGTCGATCCCGATCCATTGAAATCACAAGTCGAATACACGGTCCCGGTTTACGGTATGAAGATTGACCGCAAGTTCTTCGAGCGCTTCGAGGATAAAGTGAAGACTGCGCCTGAAGTGCGGCGGCGTTTTCAAGAAGGAGACATCAAGGGAGCGGAAGAGCTTGTCATTTCCGAGTTGTTCAACAAGCCTGAAGATTTCTTTAACCTGGAAAAACTGCGCAAGGCCGTTCAAATCGACCGCCGCATCACCTTGAGGGAGATCCTGGCCAAGGCCTTTGGTGAGATTGACCGCTTCAAGACCAAAGAGGAAATGCTCGACGAAGAGTTGTCCAAATTTGTTTCGATCCATAAACCGGCTTCAGAACTGATGCCCTTGATCCGCCAGTTTTTCAAGGCCTATGTCACTGATGGCGGGCTCAGGGCTGTGATAGATGCCAGGGAATTCAGCCGCCTGGCCGATAACCCTAAATTAAACCTCGCCGATATCCGGGCCCTGAAAGAATGGCGTGATATCATTGCCGAATATGTTAAGGATTATGTGCCATTGAATGCCTTCGTTGCATAGAGAGGAATAATGCTCGACTCTGAAACCAAATCTCGAATTGACTCGGCCCGCGATATCCTGGTTGGCAAGGTGCCCGATCCTAAATCTCAGGTGGAACAGATCACCATTGCCCTGATCTATAAATTCATGGATGACATGGACCGCCAGTCCGAGGAACTCGGAGGCAAGGCGACATTTTTTTCAAAAGACTTTAAAAAATATTCCTGGCCGAACCTGTTGGATCCCAGGCTGGGCGGGCATGAGCGACTGTTGCTTTATGCTGACGGCATCGAGATGATGAACCAGAACAAAAATATTCCGCAATTGTTCCGCGACATCTTCAAGGGAGCTTTTCTCCCGTACCGCGACCCAGAGACGCTCAATCTTTTTTTAAAGGAAATAAATGGTTTCGTTTATGACCACAGCGAGCGCTTGGGTGATGCCTTTGAATATTTGCTGTCAGTGCTTGGCAGCCAGGGCGAGGCCGGGCAGTTCCGAACACCGCGCCACATTATCGACTTCATCGTGAAGATCGTCGATCCCAAGAAAAACGAGTCGGTGCTCGATCCGGCCTGCGGCACGGCCGGTTTTCTCATTTCTTCTTTCAAGCATATCATGGCTGCTAATACCAAAGAGCGACCCGGCGACCAGCTTTCCGCCGATGAACGCGGCCGGCTGATGACCAACTTCAACGGCTATGATATTTCTCCTGATATGGTACGTTTGTCGAGGGTGAACTTGTATCTGCACGGTTTTGTCCAGCCGCGTATTTATGAATATGACACTCTGACTAGCGAAGAACGTTGGGGCGAAAGTTTCGACGTGATCCTGGCCAATCCGCCCTTCATGTCGCCCAAAGGCGGCATCCGTCCGCACAATCGCTTCAGCATCAAGGCCAACCGCAGCGAAGTTCTTTTCGTCGACTACATTGCTGAACATCTCAGTATCGGCGGAAGGGCCGGCGTGATCGTTCCCGAGGGTATCATTTTCCAAAGTCAGAATGCTTACAAAACTCTGCGAAAAATGTTGGTCGAAAATTACCTCTGGGCGGTTGTTTCCCTTCCGGGCGGCTGCTTTAATCCATATTCTGGGGTTAAAACATCAATTCTTTTTCTCGACAAGTCGTTAGCCAAACGCACCGATGAAATTATCTTCGTTAAAATTGAAGGTGATGGCTTTGGCCTCGGCGCCCAGCGTCGGGCGAATGGCAGAGATGATCTGCCTGAAGCATTGCGTGATATCGCTGATTTTAAATTGCGGATTGTGGATTTAAAAAAAAGTGCCTCAGTTAATCATCAATCCACAATCATCAATCCACAATCAGTCGCTGCACTGTCGATAAAGAAATCCCGCATTCTCGAATCCCCTGACATCAATCTCTCCGGCGACCGTTACCGTCTTGCAGTAGCCCGCCCCAGCGGAAAGTGGCCGATGGTGAAGATAGGAGATCTGTGTGACCTCAAGAACGGTCGTGCATTCAAGCCAACGGATTGGGAGAAAAAAAAAGCGGGAGGACTGCCGATCATTCGCATTCAGAACCTCAATGACCCGCAGGCCGGATTCAACTATTTCAGTGGCAAGGTTGACGACCGTTTGATCGTACATCGTGGGGACCTATTGTTCTCCTGGTCGGGATCTCGCGGAACTTCCTTCGGGCCTCATATCTGGGACCACTCTGAAGGGATTCTCAACCAGCACATCTTCAACGTGTGTCATAAAAACACCGTGAACCGGAAGTTCTTTTACTGGATGCTCAAGAAGGCTGTCGAGCAGGTTGAAGAGAACTTGCACGGCGGAGTAGGCCTTGTTCATATCACCAAAGGGAATCTGGAGCGCATCGAAGTACCCCTCCCGTCGCTGGAAGAGCAGGAGCGAATCTTGGCGGAACTGGGCGGATACCAAAAGGTCATCGACGGCGCTAAGCAAGTGATTGCCCACTACAAGCCAACTATTAAAATCGATCCAGCCTGGCCTCTGGTAAATCTAGGAGATACTTCCTTATTTAGAATTGAGAGTGGAGGAACACCTAAATCTAATTTCAGTGAATATTGGGATGGTAAAATTTCATGGGCTACTCTTGTTGATCTACCAGCATCTGATTTCATTACTGATATTTTCAATACGAAAAGAACAATTACTGAACGGGGGCTTGCGGAATCGTCTGCGAAAATCGTTCCAGTGAACTCGATAATTGTCTCGACTCGTGCGACAATAGGCAGAATAGGCATCAATCGTACACCTTTAGCAACGAATCAAGGTTTCAAGAATGTTGTGATTGAAAATTCGAATCGAGTAGTGCCAGAATATATTGCAATTGTGCTGACAAAGCTTGTGCCTACAATGGAGACTTGGGCTAGCGGTGGGACGTTCAAAGAACTTTCAAAGTCAAAGTTCAGTGAACTACAAATCCCACTACCTCCTCTCAATTCACAACAAAAAATTGTTACAGAGATCAAAGCTGAGCAGAATCTCATTGCAGCTAGCCGGGAGTTGATTCCATGCTTCGAAAAAAAGATCAAAAACAAACTCGCGGAAATTTGGGGAGAGATTGAGGTGGCAAGTGAAAGAGTATAAGCAATGTTTTTCACAACCTGTCCGGCTTTTATTTTTAGTTTTATACATGCTTTTTTTATTTGTCATGAATCGTATTGGTTTCGGTCAATGGCTACCGCTAACAAGTTCTAAAGGGCTTTGGTTCTATTCTGGTGCAGCGGCATTGATCCTTGGGAGTTTTTTAGTAACTCCATTTTTCACGAGCCCAGCAAATGCGATTTCATATCTGGTAGCAGCGTTAATTGCAGTTTTTATTTTAAATCCAACGAGTTCTAATTTAATTGATACATTTCCTCGGAATTTAGTTATATTATTTTGTTTAGTAATGTTGTTTGTATGCATGTTTAATATAATTTTTAAGAATTCAAAAAAACGTGAACTTAATAATTTTTCAGAAATTGGAAGAATATTGGCAGATAATATCGGAAGCCCCAAATTTGTGTATGCAATTATATTAGGGTATGCATTATGGGAATATCATCGTCAGGAACCCATGGAATTGCTTTTTGTTGGGTTAGCAGGAATTGTTATAGTTGCTCAGCAACCTCTTGAAATAATCGGCAATATAGTTCAAAGAATTCGATCTATTTGGAGACCAAAAAAGGAAGCTGAAATCGTCGGCAATATTGCAGCGTATCAGATCCCGAATTTAGTTTTAATACGCCAAGAAAATACCAGAAATATTCCTTTAGGCGAATGTTTGTTGATTGCTGATTCGCATTCGGGATTCAAAGTGGCTGTTGCTCTTGGATATTGTGGAAGAGATGAAGGCATTTTACTTCGAGCACTTGAAATTGAAATTTCAAATGAACAACGAAGTCGATTTGAAGAGCTAGGAAAACGTCTTCCTGAAGGTTCAGTAAGTATAATTAAAGATGCTGAGAATGAGATTTTTAGGAGAGATGTTGAATTACTGAATAAATATGAAACATTTGTTGGAATAGTTGCGCCTGACACATCCACAGAGCGACTATATTTTGAAGTAATACAAGAAAGAGGGATTGAACAAGGGAGGCTTGTCGAAACCAATGTTTGTGGAAAAAAAGTTCTTTATCAAGTGCTTGATGGGCTAACCAAGGAAGAAATAATTCAGCAAAAAAACACTTATGGTTTCTCAAGAGGCGAAGCTGTGCAAGTAGGTATTTGGGATGATGACAAAAAAAAGTTCGGTCCTTGCAACTGGATTCCTCAGCTTAATGCTCCGGTCTTTTTAAAGAAAATCGAAAAACAAACAGACAATCCAAAAGCTATCGGCTATTTCCCATCTTCCAACTATAATGTTGATATAAAAAACATTGATGAATTAGTTACTCATAATACTGCAATACTTGGAATTCTTGGGGTAGGCAAGTCAATGTTGGCAATAGAAATTGTTGAACGATTGATTAATCATGGAATAAAAGTAGTTTGTCTTGATCTTACAAATCAATATGCATCAGAACTCTCTGAATTTTATGATATTGAGAATGAAAAAAAGTGTTTAAAGATAATACAAGAGGCAGGTGAGAAGGATAGAGATGAGTTTGCAGATAATCCAGATAAAGGTGGTAGTATTCAATATCTCCGTAGTGCAATTTTAGATGATTTAAATAACTTTTTAAAAAAAGATAATCCTTTTAAATTGAAAATTTATAATCCGGCTGAAATTACTGCTACTAAACAACAGCAAGAACCAAAATCCTATAATGATGGTAAACAATGGAGAAGATCTGCTGGTTTATGGCAGGTTACTCCAGTTGAGATTACTTGTATTATAACGGAGGCTTGTTTAATGCTTCTTCAGGATGCTATGACGGAGAAAGCTCAAGTATGTTTAGTTTTTGAAGAAGCTCATTCTCTTATTCCGGAGCGAAATTTTATTACAGTAGATGGTGATCAACGTGCAGCTTCAGGTACAGCCAGAGCAATACTTCAAGGCAGGAAATATGGGCTTGGATGTCTTTTAGTTACCCAACGAACTGCAAATGTTTCTAAAACGATATTGAATCAGTGTAATACAATTTTTGCGATGAGAACGTTCGATGAAACAGGGAAGGACTTTTTGTCCAACTATATCAGTTTAAAATATGCGTGCAAATTGCCGACTCTAAAAGAAAGGCAAGCTGTTTTTTTTGGGCGTGCTTCAAGTTGCGAAAATCCAGTTATGATAAGATTAAATAATCGAGATGATTTCCTTCGTGTTTTTAGAGAAGAAAAATGAATTGTTTAAAGAGAAAAATCTGTTTGAGTTCTCAGAAATTTGAGGTGGGGGGAGTTTAAGTGCCAACTAAGGTAGAGTTCAACCCTCGGAAGTTAATGGAACTAACTATTGAAGTAATGCGCCAAACAGTTCATGAACCCCGCAAGGATAGCAAAGTTAATCCACTGGTTGGTGCTGTACTTTGGAAACCCAATGGAGAAGTGGAAACAGCTCATAGATGTGAACTAAGGTCGGGTGATCATGCTGAATTCACTCTTTTGGAAAGAAAAAATCGAAGTAATAAATTAGATGGTTCAATTCTATTTACAACAATGGAACCATGTGCTCCAGGATCGCGGCATGAACCGAAATTGAGTTGTGCGGAACGAATAGTTCTGGCTCGGATCAAAGAAGTGTGGGTAGGAATTGGAGATCCGGATCCAACCGTTGATCGCAAAGGGATTAAATTTCTTCAAGATGCCGGCGTTAAAGTCGACATGTTTGATCGGGATTTACAGGAAGTCATACAAAAAGAAAACAAAGAATTCATTTCGCAAGCTTTAGATAGAGCCGCTGAGGAAAAAAAGAAGAAACCAAAAGTAATAATGCTTTCTCCATTCGATGATGTTTTAATCCACACTGTAATCAAAGATTTCTCAATTGAAGCTTTGGAATATTATCGCGTAAAGGCGAAGATTGAAGATGCTGTTAATTCTAGTGCGTTTAACCTTGGTTTGTTGAAGCAAGGGCTTTTAAAAGAGGAAAAAGGCCAGATAAGGCCAACAGGTTTTGGTTTTCTTCTTTTCGGCAAAAAGTTACGTCAAGTTATTCATCAGGCTGGTGTTCTTGCAACAATAAATTATCCAAATGGGAAAAAGGAACTTAAGGATTTTGATATGCCTCTAGTACTGATTCCCGATCAGGTCGAAAAATGGCTCGATGATAAATTGCCCAATGTGATCGACCGTAGCCGTATGCAACGTAAGGAGCTGCATGCATTACCTTTCGAGATGGTGCGTGAGGCCATAGTCAACGCGTTGATACACCGAGACTATAGTATTGCTGGAGCCAAGTGTCAACTGGAGATCACTGAAGATACCATCACTATAAAGAGTCCAGGTCCGCCAATACCACCGATTACATTGCAGCAGTTACAGTCATTTTGCGCTTCAATGTTAAGCCGGAATCCAAGTTTGCATTATGTCTTTGCTTGCATGGAAATCGCCGAAGAACGAGGAATAGGCATAAGGTCCTTACGAGCGGGAGCTGAAAAGCTAGACTTGCCTCTTCCAAAATATACTTTCGAAGATCCTTATTTGGTTTTAACACTCTATAGAAACCAAGAAGGCATTATACAAGAACTCCATAAAGATATTTTCAATCAATTGAATGTCGATGAGAAAACTGCTTTGAGATTTATTTCTACTAAAGATTCATTGACTAGTTCTGATTTAATAAAGAAGATGGAAATTGATGAACGTAAAGCTCAACGTATTCTAATGAAATTAGTGAAATTAAAACTCCTTCTTCGTGTTAGTAAAGGTCCTGCAACAAGATATAAAGTAGTCAGGCAATGAATTTATTTATTTCAACTAAATTCATCTCGAAACAGCAAGACAACAATATTCCTAAGAATCCCGACAACAAATCCGTCAAAGTGTCGGGATTCCGATTTATTGTTGTTGATAAATGCATAATCCCGACAATAATCCCGTCAAAGTGTCGGGATTCAAGACGTTTTGAAAAACAATAATGAAAACTATTAAAGATTTACCCAAACATGGCCGGCCGCGGGAGAAACTGAAAGAAAAAGGTGCCGGCGCATTAACCGATCAGGAATTGGTGACGGCCATCCTTGGCTCTGGAACTTCGGGTATTGATGTAAGAACCATGGCCATGAATGTGGCCAAATTAATCAAGGAACATCGGAACAAATTGACCCTTGATCAATTGCTTACAGTTCCCGGCATGGGGCTGGCCAAGGCGGCGCAGATCCTTTCGGCATTTGAGCTGGCCCGTCGCCATCTGCTTAAGGAAACGGTTAAAATCTGCTGTGCCCAGGATATCCTGCCGTTGCTTGCCGATATCTCCACCAAGCAGCAGGAATATTTCGTCTGCATCTCGTTGAACGGCGCAAACGAACTTATTGAAAAGCGTGTGGTTACCATCGGCTTGCTTAACCAAAGCCAGGTCCATCCTCGCGAAGTATTTGCCGATGTTATCGCTGATCGGGCCGCAGCAGTTATTTTGGCCCACAACCATCCTTCGGGTGATCCCCAACCGAGCGATGCCGACAAGCAGTTGCATGAACGTCTGACCGCTGCGGCTGAGATTCTTGGGTTGCGGATTCTTGATCATATTATTATCAGTCGTAAAGGATATTTTAGTTTTCAGGAACAAGGATTACTGAAAGCTTAATACATAAAATTTCACTACATATTAGTAGTCGATACAACAATCATCCACTCTTGCTTTATCGCCGGGGATGCGGTATAAAAAAGCCATGGAAACAAAAAAAATTAATGTCATGCAGAAGCTGCTAAAGGCCAATGACACCATCGCTGAGGGGATCAGAAAAGACCTGAGGAAGAAAAATATATTCTTTGTCAACCTGATGAGTTCCCCGGGTTCGGGCAAGACCACCCTGATCGAGGAGACGGTCAAGAAGCTGGGCAAAAAAATAAAAATTATCGAAGGCGACATCCAGACCACCCTGGACGCCGAGCGCCTGCAGAAACTGGGCGTGCAGGCCTACCAGATCAACACCGGCCCCTTTGGCGGCGACTGCCACCTGGAAGCTTCATGGATCCAAACCGCCATTGACGAGCTGGGCACTGACGGCATGGAGCTGTTGTTCGTGGAAAACATCGGCAACCTGGTCTGCCCGGCCGAGTTCGATGTAGGCGCCCACCTCAACGTTTTGCTGATCAGTGTCACCGAGGGCGAGGACAAGCCCCTGAAGTATCCGCTGGCCTTCCAGGTCTCGCAGTTGTGCCTGGTCACCAAGACCGATTTCCTGCCCTTGAAAAATTTTTCCCTGGAAAAACTGCGCGAAAACATCAAAAAGGTCAACCCGGCCTGCGCCGTCATCGAGGTTTCCGCCCAAGACGGCAAGGGGATCGACAGCTGGATCGCGATATTGAAGAACAAGCCGGGGATGAAATAAAAAGATTCGGTTTACGGTGGACGGTTGACGGTAGACGGGGAAGAAAGAAAAAAATGATTTAGAGATATCAGTATCCCCCCTTCATCCCCCCTTGGGGAAGGGGGGAACAAAAGAGGAAGACTCTAAATTTAGAATTTGTCTTTTAGTGTCAGTGCTCATTTTTTACCCCCTTTACTTAAAGGGGGGTGGCGCAGCCGTGGGGATAAACAATTGTTGAGGGCATAACTGCGTATTCCCCATATCTGATCCCCCCTTCATCCCCCCTTGGGGAAGGGGGGAACAAAAGAGAAAGAATCTAAATTTAGAATTTGTCTTTTAGTGTCAGTGCTCATTTTTTACCCCCTTTATTAAGGGGGGTGGCGCAGCCGGGGGGATAAACAATTGTTGAGGGCATAACTGCGTATTCCCCATATCTGATCCCCCCTTCATCCCCCTTTGGGGAAGGGGGGAACAAAAGAGAAAGAATCTAAATTTAGAATTTGTCTTTTAGTGTCAGTGCTCATTTTTTACCCCCTTTATTAAGGGGGGTGGCGCAGCCGGGGGGATTATGAAGTGGGGTGAATTTTAGGGTTGTTTACTTTTTACTTTTACCTTTTTACTTTTTACTTTGTCTTTTGTGCCTGCTATGTCTTTCAGGTGCATCTCCCTGCCGCTGGTGATCTCGATGTCGGTGGATTGGCAGGAAGAACAGGCAAAGGTCGGTCGTTCGATCGGGGTCTCCCGGCCGCAGGCGCGGCAGGTGATGCGCAGCGGCGCGATCTCGATGACCAGTTTGGACCTGGACAAGGGGGGGTGTTCTTTTTTCAGGATGCGGTAAT
>JALHSV010000138.1 GCA_022865525.1 Thermodesulfovibrionales bacterium | reverse complement strand
CTCGTCAGAAATCATGGCCATCCTGGCGGTTTCAACAGATCTGAAGGACATGCGTGAGAGAATGGGAAAAATTGTCGTTGCATATGATAAGAGCGGGAAGCCTGTGACAACAGAGGATCTTGAAGTGGCGGGTGCAATGACAGCATGGATGGTCGAGGCACTCAATCCGAACCTCATGCAAACAATCGAAGGTCAGCCTGTCCTTGTTCATGCCGGCCCGTTCGCTAATATTGCTATCGGACAGTCTTCCATTATCGCTGACCGGATCGGCCTCAAGCTTGGGGATTATCATATCACTGAATCGGGGTTCGGAGCAGACATAGGGTTTGAAAAATTCTGGAACCTGAAGTGCAGATTCTCCGGGTTGAAACCCCATGCAGCTGTTATTGTCTCAACAATACGGGCTCTGAAATGCCACGGTGGTGCTCCCATTCCGGTCCCCGGAAGACCCATGCCGGCGGAATACAGTACTGAAAATATCGGATGGGTTGAAAAAGGCTGTGAAAACCTGATTCATCATATTCTCACGGTCAAGAAATCCGGCACCAATCCTGTTGTCTGCATGAACGCGTTTTATACAGACACGGAAAATGAAATTAATGCCGTAAGGAGGCTTACAGAAGCAGCAGGGGCCCGGTTTGCCCTTTCAAAACACTGGCAATTTGGTGGCACCGGAGCATTGGAACTTGCCGATGCGGTTATCGATGCATGTAATGAACCGAATGATTTCCATTTTCTCTATGAACTCTCCACTCCCCTGCGCGCGCGCATTGAGCTTATCGCACGAGAAGTCTATGGTGCTGAAGGTGTTGAGTATTCACCTGAAGCTCTTTCAAAGGCTAAGAGAATGGAAGAGGATCCTGAAATTGCAAAACTCGGAATATGCATGGTCAAGACCCACCTGAGCCTCTCGGACAATCCCAATGTGAAGGGTGTCCCAAAAGGATGGAAGCTCTTTGTGCGTGATATCCTAACCTATAAAGGTGCAGGCTTTGTTGTGCCTGTTGCGGGAGCGATAAAACTCATGCCAGGAACTGCTTCTAACCCTGCATTCAGACGTGTCGATGTGGATGTCGCGACAGGAAAAGTAAAAGGATTGTTTTAAGAATATGAAAAAAGTCGGCTTTGTTTATGATGACATATTTCTGAAGCACGAGATGCCACCCGGTCATCCCGAGTCTCCCCAGAGACTGATACAGATACTCGAAACCCTGCGAGCATCAGAATGCTGGAACCAGCTCATCCATATCAAGCCAAGACGGGCAGGCGATGAAGAGATCCTCTCTGTGCATACCAGAGAGTATTTCGACAAAATAAAGACCTTCACCGGGTTCTATGACGGAGATACATATGTCTCTGAGCACTCCTTTGAGGCTGCGCTGTTTGCTTCCGGTGCTGTTATCGAGGCAATAGACTGGTGCAAAAGCAATGAGATCGAAAGGGCGTTCTGTGCTGTCAGGCCGCCCGGTCATCATGCAGAAGCAGACTCGGCTATGGGCTTTTGCATATTCAATAATATTGCAGTTGGAGCGCGCTATGCACAGAAGGTTGGTTATAGGAAAGTTTTCATCATAGACTTTGACGTCCATCACGGGAACGGTACGCAGCATATTTTTGAAGAAGATGAATCAGTCTTCTATTTCAGTACGCACCAGTACCCTCATTATCCAGGGACGGGCGGGGATTCAGAAAGAGGTCGCGGAAAGGGAGAAGGGTATACCTATAATATTCCGATGCCCTATGGCACAGGAGATAAGGATTACTTTTACGCGTATCGTGATATTCTGCCCCGGCTTATAAAAAACTTCCGTCCTGACATCATACTGGTATCAGCCGGTTATGATATCCATCTGAACGATCCCCTTTCAGGGTTTAAAGTGACAAATGAAGGAATGCGAAGTATCGTGAGGGGGATACTCTTGCGTTCAACGACAACATACCTGCCGCCAATGCCCTATGTCTTTGCCCTTGAGGGCGGATATGACCTCAAGGCTCTCGGTGATTCGGTCCTGCATACTATCAGAGAATTACTGGAAATATAGCATCTGCCTCCCGCTTCCGCAGGTCTGGTTGCTTTTTCCCAACTAAAAAGCTATAATTCTCTTTAATTATGGGAGATAAGAAGATATTCTTAAAGAATAAGTTTATCTCTATCGCAATTTTAGCGGCCTGTTTTGTCACTTTTTTCTTAAGTACAACAGGCTTCACGAACGAAAAGAAAAGCGAAGTGATGGTAATAACCATCAATGGCGTCATCAATCCGGTCTCAGCAGAATTCATCGGAAAAAGTATCAGAAAAGCACAGGAAAAACAGGTTGAGGCACTTGTGATAGAGCTCGATACTCCCGGTGGTTTGGATACGTCCATGAGAACCAGTGTGAAAGACATAATCGGAAGCGATGTGCCTGTCGTTGTCTTCGTTTCGCCAAGCGGAAGCAGGGCTGCCTCTGCCGGGGTTTTTCTGACCCTTGCCGCACACATCGCAGCAATGGCTCCCGGTACCAATATCGGCGCTGCTCATCCTGTAGGAATTGGTGAAAAGATGGACAAAACAATGGCCGAGAAAGCTACAAATGACGCAGCAGCGTATATCAAATCCCTGGCCGAAAGACGGGAGAGAAATGCCCAATGGGCGGAGAATGCTGTCAGGAAAAGTATATCCGCAACGGAGAGCGAAGCGCTCAAAGAGCGTGTTATAGACCTTGTCACAAAGGACATCAGTTCCCTCCTCTCTGACATCGATGGCATGCACGT
>JALHSV010000017.1 GCA_022865525.1 Thermodesulfovibrionales bacterium | reverse complement strand
GTCCAAGCCTTCATCCATATACATTGTTGTGATGCCGGTCTTTTTCTCTCCATTGATTATCGCCCACTGAACCGGTGCAGCTCCCCGGTATTTCGGCAGCAATGATGCATGCACATTGATGCAGCCTCTTGGCGGGAGTTTCAGGATTCCGGGGGGGAGTATTTTCCCATATGCAACGACAATAATAATCTCAGGTTTCATGATAGAGATTTCTTCAAGGAATGACGGATCTTTCAGTGTTGACGGCTGTAATACCGTACGGTTGTTCTGCAGCGCGAGTTCCTTGACCGGAGAAGCGGCAGGCAGCCGGTCTCTCCCTTTTCGTTTGTCAGGTTGTGTAACGACTGCAATGACTTCTTCATCAGAATGAAGGAGAGCCGTTAATGTCGGAACAGCAAATGCAGGAGTGCCGAAAAAGACTATGCGCATTTATTAACTGTCTTACAAGAACGACATTTATTTTAAAATCCCTCCTAACCTCCCTTTACTAAAGGGAGGGATAAACCCCCTCTTTGGTAAAGAGGGGTTAGGAGGGATTTTCTGATAAATGTGTTTTTCAATTATGAAACCATTAATAAATGAGCAACAGAGTAATCACCTGTCCTCTTTTCCCCACGAGTCACTTCGCTTCATTCAACTGCTTCTTATAACGCCTTTTAAAGAACTCCCTCTTTATGGGACTCATCCTGTCAATGAGCAGGAGCCCTTCAAGATGATCTAATTCGTGCTGAATCGCTCTGGCAAGGAGCCCCTCGGCTTCTATCGCAATATTTTTGCCTTCCCTGTTGACACCCTTTACAAAAACCTTCTCGGCTCGCTTGATTGAAGTCAGATACCCGGGAATGCTCAGGCATCCTTCTTCAGCTTCGACAGAACCGTCTCTCTCCACGATCCAAGGATTGATGAGAACAATAAGGGGGGCCTTGTCCTCCCTTAGACTGAGATCAATGATACAGAGCTTCTGCGGGATTCCCACCTGATTTGCTGCAAGCCCCACACCATGGACCGCTTGCATAGTCTCTATCATGTCATCGATGAGCCGCTGGGTAATCCCGTCTATAGTCTGGACCGGAGTTGTTTTTTGTTTGAGAATTTTTTCAGGATATTTCCTGATTTCAAGCACTCCCATACAATCATTATAAAACATTTTTTCTGCAGATGTCCGGCTGCTCTGAATTTTCTTGACGGTCATGACATGCGCAATGTAGAATTTTATACTTTTAAATACGATCCGGAGGTTTTTGGATTAAACCCGACAAATTCGATTCAAAGGAAGATAAAGAGATTTACCGGCATAGCACCTCTCATGTCATGGCGCATGCTGTGAAGACTCTTTTCCCCGATGCAAAACTTGCCATCGGCCCCGCAACAGACGAAGGTTTCTATTATGATTTTGACGTCGAGAGGACGTTTACGCCTGAAGACCTCTCTCTGATAGAAAAGAAGATGTCCGAGATCATACAGCAGAACAATCCATTTGTGAGGAGAGTAGTTTCGCGGCAAGAGGCAATTGCGCTTTTTCAGGAAAAGGGAGAACTATACAAAGTTGAACTGCTTCAAGAGATACCGGACGATGATGTATCGCTGTACGAGGAAGGTGGTTTTGTCGATCTCTGCAGGGGACCGCATATAGAGACTACCGGTCAGGTAACTGCATTCAAGCTTTTAAGTATCGCAGGCGCCTACTGGCGCGGTAATGAAAAGAACAAGATGCTCCAG
>JALHSV010000137.1 GCA_022865525.1 Thermodesulfovibrionales bacterium | reverse complement strand
GATATCTATCGGACTCGTAACGCTTGTTATTACCTATTTTCTCCTTATCTTCGGAGAGCTGATTCCTAAATCCATTGCATTGACTAACCCTGAGCGAATCGGAATGAAAACCGCAAAAGTTGTCCAGGTTTTCTCAAAGACAGCGTTCATCTTTGTGCAGGTTCTGACTTTCAGCACAAATATTCTGCTCAAACCATTCGGCAAAAAAACGCATGCAGGAAGGGCCATCACTGAAGAAGAGGTACGGATGCTCATCAGGGAAGGGGGAGAGCAGGGGATATTCGAACCGACCGAACAGGCGCTCATCCACAGCGTATTCGAATTCACCGACATGTCGGCCAAAGAAGTTATGGTTCCCTCAACCCAGATGGTAACCATCAGTCTGAACCTGCCTGTTGATGATATAAATACGGTTATCACCGAGGAACAATTTTCCCGTTATCCGGTCATCGGAAAAGACCTGAATGACATCAGGGGAATCTTGTACGTTAAGGATTTCCTCAATGCCCTGGCAAAAGGATCTGTTGATATAAGAAAACTTATGAAACCGCCTTTTTTCATTCCTGAGACCCTGAAAATAAGCAATCTCCTCAGGGAAATGCAACGGAAGCGAGTGCACATGGCTTTGGTGATCGATGAATATGGGGGTGTTTCAGGCCTTGTAACCATGGAGGATCTCCTGGAGGAGATTGTTGGAGAGATCAGGGATGAATATGATGTTGAAAGTCCCGTCATCCAACTTGGCGGAGGCGTATTACTTGTTGATGCGTCAATCAGCATACGGGATCTAAAGGAGGACCACCATATAGATATTCCCGAATCCACCGAATACGAAACACTCAGTGGCTTTTTGCTGACAACCCTTCAAAAAATTCCCAAGGTCGGTGCCGTTGTGGATATCGAAGGGAAGAGAATAACAATATCAGAGATGGTGGGGCAGAGGATTTCCAAGGTTAAACTCGAAAAACTTCCTGAAGAGGTTCCCGCAGAATAGCGCTTTTCCTTTCAAATATCAGAGGTTGATCGTTTCCCACCACCTGTCAAAATGGATCCCGTATAACAGGCAAGGGTCCAGTAAGCGTTGCTTATAAGCAGGCTAATGATGAAGATTTTCTATTGTCCAGACGCTTGTCCGATGCAAACCTGCTATTTTGATCCCTTAATATCCATTCCTAAAGCACGTTACTTTAGAAGGAAGTATGCAGGGCACAGTTTTTCATCAACTTCAGACTACGAATATTTTCTTCAAATATCAATGACTACCCCGCAGCAGAGCTGCGAGGTAGCTAATATCTCCCCTCCCTCGAGGGGAGGGGATGAAGGGGAGGGTGTCGAAAATAATCATCACAAAACACCCCCACCCTAACCCTCCCCCCCCTCAATGGGGAGGGAATTATTTGGGAACCCCGATGCAGAGCATCGAGGAATTCTTTGATTAACACCTGCTTATAAACGTCCCAAATTTCTTGAAATTATTGAGCATTACTGGTACAAATATGTATATTCGATGGGAAGCATCAAACTAAGAAG
>JALHSV010000136.1 GCA_022865525.1 Thermodesulfovibrionales bacterium | reverse complement strand
GTGCGTGATTATCTGTTACGCGAAGAAATAAATGGAATGATCTGATAGTTTAAGGATGCGCACTCCTGTGAGAACGTGAGATGTGTCTGCACCCGCTTAGCTTTTCTCTATCTAAAAAAGTGTCGTGAACCGGGCAATGCAAAGTTCCGGGCATTATCCTTTCAACCCCTGGACAATTTCTGCCAGCACCTGCCCGGCGCTCTCTCTGAAGACTTAAAAACCCTTGGTGTTCAGGTCTATCATCTTAGCATTACTATGCTTTGTCAAAAAAATAGACCTGCCCCTCTTAATGTTTCTGTTTGTTCTTCTGAAAAAAACGATAAACATGTGGAGCATATTCTCGTATCCAGGAACTATTCAATGTATCAGGGTTTTTCTTCATTAACAGTTTCTTTGTGGTTTTCACGGCAGAATCAAAATCCACTGTATTTACTTTATGGGACAGTCCTTGGGAGGGCGGGGCAAGACTACCTTGCCACCTCGTTAATCAAGTCTTCAAGATTTACAAACTTGACCATGACATCATCATAGCTCCGAGAATATGATCTTTTGACATCGGATACAACCACAAAATTAAGCCCCTTCGGATAGTGCCTTCGAAAGATCTTTAGATTTGTCGGATCAAAATCTGCTGTAGTCCATTTGCACTCGATGACCGTCGGCTCAACCTGTTTTTTCGTTATTATGAAGTCCACCTCGTGTTTCTGTTTGTCACGCCAATAGTAAATCTTTCTGGACTGAGTCTGGGCAAGTATCTCATTTAATATAAAATGCTCCCATAAGGTTCCCATATCGTCTTGGCGGAGTTTGTCCCATCCACGGTAGTAGCACATGAAACCGGTATCAAAGGCATAGATCTTGGGGGCGGACACTATCTCTGTAGGTCGGTGTGACGTGAATGGTCGAATCACGTGCACCACATACGTTGATTCAAGAACGGCAAGATAATTTGAAATAGTGGACCTGCTGACCTCACAGGGACCTGCAAAGCTGCTGGCTTCAAAAATCCCGCCGCTTTGGATCAGGAGGAGTTCAGTAAACTTGAGGAATGAATACCGTCTCTCAAGCCTGAAGAGTTCCAGGATATCCTTGGCCCAGAAAGCATCCATCCATTCCTGGAAATCACGCTCGGGAGAACCCTCCGCCATGAAGAATGGAGGCAGCCCGCCATGCAGAAAACGATGCAATATGTCCGTTTGCTTGAAGTCCTGGAGGTCCTCGGTTATCATCGGCGTCAGCCATAGCTCATATTTTCGCCCGGATAGGGTGTCCTTAAACTTTGCTGAGGCCCCCAGAGTTGAGGAGCCGGTAGCCACAATCTTCGTTTCTGGAAAATGATCAGCCGCGATCTTTAGAATCTCAGATGGATTAGCCAGACGGTGTACCTCATCCAAAACCACCGTTCGCCCCTTAAGGTCCTCAAGGAAGGACTGAGGGTCTTCCATCATTTTCCTGACGCGGGGCAGTTCGCAATCGAAATACTCGATGTTAGGAAGGCTCTTGCAGAGCACCGTCTTGCCAACGCGACGAACACCAGAAAGCCAGAGCACAGAGCGTTTCTGCAATCCTTCAGCTATCTTGTTAAGCCAGAAATGTCTTTTTACCATTTGCAACTATGTTATCATTTAGTTATACCAAAT
>JALHSV010000135.1 GCA_022865525.1 Thermodesulfovibrionales bacterium | reverse complement strand
GTTCTTATAAATCAAACCCCATTGCGATTTGTTGATCATAGCCTTATAACCAAGGTCGGTCCAGTCGCCAATCAGCAATTCCACACACTGGCCTTCCTGAAATCCGATTGGTTGCTTATTAGGTAACTTGTCCAATACTTTATCCTCTATTTTTCATAGTTTTAGCGGTAAAAGAAAAAATTTATTCGCCGGTTCACTTCCCTGTCAAGCTCTCTCTTTGTTTCTTTCTTTCGACCAGTTTATTAAAATATTCCGGAAATCCGGTTTCGAACGTAAGCCGCTTACCGCTGAAAGGATGTATGAAGGAAATCGATTTGGCATGAAGAGCTAAACGTTTGTATGTCTCTTTCCCCTTTCCGTACTTCTCGTCCCCCACAACCGGGTGTCCGATTTCAGCGAGATGAACGCGTATCTGATGCTTTCTGCCTGTTAAAAGAGTAACCTCCAGCAAGGAAAACTTCTTCGTATCCTTTAGCACCCTGTAAACAGTATGAGACAGTTTTCCTTTTGTAGCGTCGGTGGTGGAATATACGATGTGGGCCTTGTTCTCAGCCAGGTATGTCGTGATCGTACTCTCCCTTTTTTCACACCTGCCGTGAACAACGGCAATATATTTCTTCTCTGTTTCTTCCCATCGACCCTGAAGCCGCAATTTGGCCTCCATGCTCTTTGCGAAAATAAGTATCCCGGATGTAGCACGATCCAGTCTATGAACTATGAAGATGCGCTTGGGGGACTTGGAGTAACCCTTTCGGACATAATCGGTCAGTATAGCGTAGAGTGTTCGCGATTTGTCACTGTCCGTGCCCATTGTTAGAAGGCCAAACGGCTTGACTACAATTAGGATGTCACTGTCTTCGTAAAGTATGGTAATATCTTTTGGAAAGTGCTTAGTACCCGGGCTTAAACTTTTGGGCATAAAAAATATTCCGCAGGACATGCCCTTTTGTGCTTCATTCCCGCCCGGCCAAAACGCTTCTGACATGACGCCATAATTCGTCCCTTCCTTCGCCGGTCTCCTTGGAATAGATGAGCGCCGGAACATGAGCGGGAAGCATTAATTCTTTGCGAATTGCGGCAATATGGGCCGGAAGCTTACCACGGCTGATTTTATCCGCCTTTGTTCCGACAATGATATACGGGATATTGAGCCCCATCAGCCATTCTGAAGCATTCTTGTCATTTTTCATAGGCTTATGCCGCAGGTCAATCAGATGCACAATAAGAGCAATCATCTGCCGATTCCGCAGATAGTTGGTGATGAACTCTCCCCACTCCGTGGGCTTTGCCTTTGATGCCTCCACATAACCATATCCGGGCAGATCGACCAGATACATCTGCTCATTGATCGCAAAATAATTAATAGTCTGTGTTTTCCCGGGCTGGCCACTGGTCCGCGCCAACGCGTGCCGTGTGCATAATGAATTGATCAGAGAAGATTTTCCTACATTGGAGCGTCCGACCATCACAATCTCGGGATACCCGGTGTTGGGGTATTGATTTGGTCCAACCGCACTGATGGTGCATTTAGCTGAAATAATTTTCATTATCCTTATCTCTACGTTTCATGTAACCTGACTTCAGGCATCGACTTAACTATAATAGTCTATAATAGTCTATAGAAAATCATCAGGAGTTACTAATGACTAATAATGATATTTTGCGTCAATTACGGTTCGCTCTGAATATTAACGATTCAACAATGATCGAAATATTCAAACTATCTGATCATGAAATTGAACAATCCAGTCTACCAGGTCTTCTTAAAAAAGAAGACGAAGAAGGCTTTGCTCTTTGCGGTGATGATGTTTTGAGGTATTTTTTGGACGGGTTAATTTTACATAAAAGAGGCCGGAAAGAAATGAGACTGGGTGAGACGAGAAAATCGGACTCACGGCTGATAAATAACGCCATATTGAAAAAAATAAGGATTGCCCTGGAGTTGAAAGAGGATGATATGCTCGGGATTTTAAAACTGGCCAATGTCGACATATCAAAACATGAACTGACGGCATTATTTAGAAAAGAAGGGCATAAAAACTACAAAGAATGCGGTGATCAGTTTCTCAGGAAATTCTTGAAAGGCCTTTCCATTCGTTATAGAGCTTGATAGATACTCGGAAAATAATTGTATCGGATAAAACAATCGGGCCCGTGATTCTTATGAACCACAGGCCCTTTGGTTAAGTTTCCGCAACCGAGGACTCAGCCTCTTTTCTAAATTACTGTGTGGCTCTATGAAAGTCAATGGAAATCTTCACCTGAAATTCAGGATATACCTTTAAAACCATCTACTTTCTGAAAATAACACGTACATATGATAAGATTTCAGGAGTTATGCAGAACCCATATAATCACTGGTGAGCTTTTATGTCCATATTGATGAATTTAATTTAACAAAGGAGGAATAACATGAAACGTTTATTAATATTATCAATTATGGTTTTAAGTGTCGTGTTTTCACCCACTGGGAAAAGTATTTTTGCTGATCAGCCGACAGAAAAAATAAAAGACATATCTTCATTGTCTGGTAAGGTAGTTGAAACAATGGACGGTGGTAGATACACTTATGTGTGTCTTGAGAAGAACGATAAAAAGATATGGG
>JALHSV010000134.1 GCA_022865525.1 Thermodesulfovibrionales bacterium | reverse complement strand
TGGGCAGACAGTTCTTTCAGGATGGATGAAACGGTCAGGAGTGTGCCTCGCTCAATTCCTTTCGCGACACTGACGATTATTGCTTTATCAATAATGTGGGGGAGAAGTTCCTTGAAGATTGACCGTGTGTACTGGGCCGGAACAGCGTTCACGATATACCGTGCTTTTTTCAGGGCTTCCTCTAAACTGCCGGTAACATGGATGTTGTCAGGCAGTTCAATATCGGGCAGATAAACGCTGTTGATCCTTGTTTGCCGTATCTCTTCAGATAGGTCTTTTTCGTAAACCCAGAGGGCTATGTCAAAGCCTTTACTTGAAAGGAGATGGGCGAGTGTTGTCCCCCAGCTTCCCGCACCTATGACAGCTATGTACCTCATAATTGGATTCCTCGGATTTTGTTAGAAGAAGTATTTTGGATTAATGATATTTTTAGTAATCCCCCCTTACCCCCCTTTAGTAAAGGGGGGTAAGGGGGATTTTCTATGAATAATAAATTGTGCATTCTATTTTTTCAGTGCTTTCTGTATCTTTGCCCACGTATCGCGTAATGTGACCGTGCGGTTAAATACAAGCTTGCTCTCGGATGAATCCGGGTCAACACAGAAATACCCCTGCCGTTCGAACTGATAGAAACTCCCAACAGGGGCGCTGGTCAGACTTTGCTCGACGCGGCAGGATTTCAGGATACTCAGCGAGTTTGGATTGATATTCGATTTAAAATCCTGTCCTTCCACGGCCTCATTGGGGGCTGCTTTCGTAAAAAGATGGTCATACAGGCGTACCTCTGCTTCGCATGCGTGAGCAGCCGAGACCCAGTGGAGGGTTGATTTTACTTTGCGCCCGTCAGGGGAGTCGCCACCCCGTGTTGCCGGATCATAGGTGCAACGCAATTCAACCACTTCACCTGTCTTTCCGTCTTTTATGACGTCGGTACAGGTAATGAAATAGGCATAGCGCAATCTCACCTCACGGCCTGGTGCGAGGCGGTAGAATTGTTTCGGCGGCTTTTCGAGAAAATCATCATGTTCAATATATAGTACCCGGGAAAATGGCACCTGCCGTGTCCCCATCGCCGGATCTTCAGGATTATTGATTGCCTCAAGTTCCTCCGTAAGGTCCGCCGGGTAGTTTTCTATAACAACCCTGATCGGGTGCAGTACAGCCATGACACGGGGCGCCTGTTTATTCAGGTCCTCGCGGATACAGTATTCAAGCAGCGCCATGTCAACCATGCTGTCCCTTTTTGCAACTCCGATGCGGTCGCAGAAGTTTCTGACCGCTTCAGGGGTATACCCGCGCCTGCGTAACCCTGATATCGTTGGCATCCGGGGATCATCCCAGCCAGAGACAAAACCATTTTCCACAAGTTCGATGAGCTTCCTTTTGCTCAGGACCGTGTAGCTCAAATTCAGACGGGCAAATTCAATCTGCTGCGGATGATAAACTCCAAGCTGATCAAGAAACCAATCGTATAAGGGGCGATGATCTTCAAATTCCAGGGTGCAGATAGAGTGCGTGATCTTTTCGATAGAATCGGAAAAGCAGTGGGCAAAGTCATACATCGGATAGATGCACCACGTGTCTCCTGACCTGTGATGAGCAGCGTGAAGGATCCTGTAGATGACCGGATCGCGCATATTGATATTCCCTGATTTCATATCGATTTTTGCACGCAAGGTACGGCTTCCGTCAGGGAATTCACCTTTCCTCATCCGCTCAAACAGCTCAAGATTCTCGTCAACCGGGCGATTTCGATACGGGCTTTCCCTTCCCGGTTCAGTGAGTGTGCCCCGGTATTCCCTTATTTCCTGAGAAGTAAGGTCGCAGACATAGGCCGTGCCCTTATTGATCAATTCAGCAGCATACTGATAGAGGTGCTCAAAATAATCTGACGCATAGTATTCCGTGTCATCCCAGGCAAAACCAAGCCATTGGACGTCTTTTTTTATGGACTCCACATATTCAACTTCTTCTTTGATCGGATTGGTATCATCAAACCTGAGATTGCACCGTCCGCTGAATTCTGAAGCGATACCGAAATTCAGGCAGATGGATTTCGCATGTCCGATATGCAGATATCCGTTCGGTTCCGGAGGGAAACGCGTATGAACCCGGCCTCCGTATTTCCCTGCTTCGATATCTTCTTTAACAATTGTTCTTATGAAATCGTATGACGGGGAAACGGCAGGTTCCGGCATATCTTCAGCTTCTCTGTTCCTGGTATCAGCTTCCTTGTTCATGATTTCATCGTAATTACGTGTATTGCTCGTGCCAGTCTATTCAGCGTTTTTTCCTTACCCAGAATTTCGAGCACCTCGAATATGCCAGGGCTCTCGGTCTTGCCTGTTACAGCTACCCTGACAGGCTGTGCAATATTCCCTAATTTCGTTTCGAGTTTTTGGCTGGCCGATGTAAAAACCTTTTCAATCTCAGCAGCAACAAACGTGTCTACTGTCTCCAGGGATGCTTTCACTTCGGTCAAATTTGCAAGATATTTTTCGTTAAGAAATTTTTCTTTTGCCTTCACATTATACTCTATCTCATCGGCTATATAATACGTTAGTGACTGGGCAAGTTCGACGAGTGTCCTTGACCGCTCCTGCAACGTGGATATGGCCTTCGAAAGCCATACCCTGTCTGATATCTGTCCTTCATTTATAATAGGTTCTTTTATGAGAAATGGCATTACGAGATCCACAAGTTCTCCGGGTGTTGATTTCATAATATACTGACTGTTGAGCCAGAGAAGCTTTTCAGGATTAAAGACCGCGGCTGACTTGCCGATATGCTCAAAGGAGAAATACCGTATTAATTCATCGATAGTAAAGACCTCCTGATCTCCATATGACCAGCCGAGCCGGACGAGATAATTGACAAGCGCTTCAGAAAGATATCCCATATCACGATATGCAATGACCGACGTGGCGCCATGCCTTTTGCTGAGCCTTGCCTTATCGGACCCCAGGATCATCGGAAGATGCCCAAAAGACGGTAATTCATACCCGAGGGATTGATAGATATGAATCTGTTTGGGTGTATTGTTCAGGTGGTCGTCTCCCCGAATTACATGGGTGATGTTCATATCCACGTCATCGACGACAACAGTAAAGTTATAGGTAGGGGTGCCGTCAGACCGCATAATGATGAGATCATCAAGTTGTGCGTTGTCAAAGACGACCTTGCCGTGAATGAGATCATCAACGATGATTTCGCCCTCCTGGGGCATCATGAACCGTATCGCCGGCTTTCTGTCAGGAGGAGGGCTGTTCAGATTCCTGCAGCGCCCGTCGTATTTGGGAGATTTGCCCTGAGCAAGTGCTTCCTGCCTCCGCTGTTCGAGTTCTTCCGGTGAACAGTAGCAGGGATAGGCTTTCCCCTCCTTCAGGAGGTTTTGAGCATACCTTTGATAAATATCGAACCGGTCAGTCTGTCTGTAGGGCCCTTCATCCCAGTCGAGGTTAAGCCATCGCATTCCCTCAAGAATGGAACCGATATACTCTTCTGTCGAACGGGTCCTGTCGGTGTCTTCGATCCGCAGGATAAAAGAGCCATTATTATGCCGTGCAAAAAGATAGTTGAAAAGGGCTGTCCTTGCGCCGCCGATATGCAGGTGCCCTGTTGGGCTCGGTGCAAACCTTACTCTTACCGCATCAGCCAAGTATAACCTCCATAAGAAACAGAGAGGATATGATATTCGCGCTCATTCTCGTCCCCATATGCATCGGGACTCCGAGGCTTTTGCCTCTCTATCCCCGAGATTATTAATCGAATATCGGCAAAAAAATCCGCGCAAATATCATATCCTCTCTGTTTCTGAAATTGTTAATCCCTTACCTTCTTGACCTCTAATTTTACAACTCTCTTTGTCTTTTCTGTAACCTTAAATCTGTCATCAGCCCTGTACCCGACAACCCAGATGATATCATCTCCTGACAGGATTAAGGGGATTCTGTTCCGTTCGTCCCTCGGAACTTTCTGGTCGACAAAGAAATCCTGGAGCTTTTTCCGTTTCCCGAAGCCCAGGGGATAGAAAAAGTCACCGTGTTTTCTCGGTCTTGCCGTGAGAGGTAAGCTTACGGTATCTGCATCGAAGATGCCAAGAGATGTCCAGATTCCTTGTATATGCCCTGTGACCTCCGGCTCCTGCATGCCGGCCTCTGAGGCCTTGATCAAAACTCCCGCCTCTTTCAGGATTGTTTCCCCCGGGATTGTCAGGGTATAGGTATTCAGAGTTGCAGGAGCCTCTGAAGTGAGGATCAGGGTTGAATAGTCCTTTATTACCCGTATGCCCCCGGGCAAATAAAGCCTGTCACCAGGGTTGCCGGTCTTCATAAGATCCGTGATAGCCTCGATATGAATGAAAGAGATTCCGCGGAGTCCACTTGTACTATCAATAGCCCTCCTCAGAACCCTCCTTATGAGAACTTTATCCATGATCTCAAAAGGTGTGAGAAACAGCTCGATGCGTGTTTCTGTCTTTCTGCTGATGAGCTTCATGAGGGTCTTGGTCACGATAATCTCAAAATATCTCTCTTCATCCCTGAATAGTGCTGCAGTTTTCGAGAGGGTTCCTGTAATGTCAGGATTGAATTCCCTGAGCATGGGAATGAGAGAGAGACGTATCCTATTCCTCACATAATCCTTTTTTATATTGGAAGAATCGATCATGAAATCAATCCCCTCGGAGTCAAGGAAGCTTTCGATTGCTTTTCGTTCAACCTCGATCAGCGGCCGTATGATATTCTTTCTCACCGGAGGGATTCCTGCAAGACCGGTCGGCCCGGATCCCCTGAAAAGGCGCATGAGAACTGTTTCCGCCTGGTCATCTGCTGTATGTCCCAGAGCGATTTTATGCGCATTAATTTCATAGGAGGTCTCTTCATAGGTCCGGTAACGCAACAGTCGCGCTGCCTCCTGCATGTTGAGCTTCTCTGTTTTCGCATAGGATTTCACTTCTATGGATTTCGTCATAAATGGTGTATCGTGCTTTTCACAGATTCTGTTGCAGAATTCTATCTCCCTGTCTGTTTCTCCGGGTCTCAGTCCGTGGTCAATATAGAGTGCATGCAGACCGAGATCATATTTTCCCCGGAGCGTCGTGAGTGCATGCAGGAGGCATACAGAATCAGGCCCACCCGAGAGGCCGATAAGAATCTTGTCTCCGTTATCGACCATCGCATGCCTTGTTATTACCGATATTACCTTATTGATAAGGGCTGGGAGCGGCACTCATTTAACTCCAGGTATCTTTGATCAGGCTTTCCCTGTACTCTTCCCACTCGATGGGCAGGAGATATTTTTTCTTGGTGTTACATTCCTTGCATGCGGGAACGACATTTCCTTTGGATGATTTGCCGCCGCGGATAAGGGGAATTA
>JALHSV010000133.1 GCA_022865525.1 Thermodesulfovibrionales bacterium | reverse complement strand
TCTCCATGTTGACTACCCGTAGTGAAGCCAGGCAGTCCTCTTGAAGGTAAAACCACCGACTGGAGAGCCGTATGCGGGAAATCCGCCCGTACGGTTCGGAGGGAGGGGAGGCGGTCAACCCGCCTTTCCTACCCCTATCATTAAGAATAGATTATGTAGGGGAGGGTTTGTAACCCTCCCGGGCAGAATGGCGGGGAAAAGAACGGGCGGGCCGCACCCTGCGGGGCGAAACCCGCCCCTACGTGAAGATATATGTGGAATATGCATGATTTTGGATCGTGGATCCAGCGCTTTTCGCGGGGCCCGGAACCGCCACCGGCGGAGCTCCATTCATAGGCACGAGTCATGAAAAGTGAATATTGGTTTTTTTGCAAAAAAAATGCTAAAAGTATTGACAAATCAAATTCGTAGTGCTATGAAATGTATATTGTTGCAATAAAACAGCAAAAAAGAGGTTTATCATGCTGATTGAATTCAAGGTGTCAAATTATCGTTCCATCAAGGATGAGCAGTTTCTCTCTCTTGTAGCGAGCAATTATGATGATTCGTTACCTGAAAACCTTATTCATCCAGATTTGCCGGGCCTTTCCAAAGTCAAGTTATTGAAGGGCATTGCCCTATATGGACCGAATGCCTCAGGAAAAAGCAATGTCCTTGATGCTCTTCGCTTTATGGCAAATTTTGTCAGATACTCGGCTACCCGGATTGCACCAAATGAACCAATAGATACCAAACCATTTTGTCTTGATGTAGAGACGCTTGATAAGCCAAGTTGTTTTGAAGTTATGGTAGTGATTGAAAAAGTTCGCTATGTATATGGTTTTACATTAGACAAGCAGCGAGTTTATCAAGAGTATCTTGTTGCGTTTCCAAAGGGTTCTGCGCAAAACTGGTTTAGAAGGATTTACGATCCCAAAAAAAATGATTACATCTGGAGTCATAGTGCTTCATTTTTTAAATTGGATTCGGATTTATGCAGCAAAACACGACCAAATAGCCTTTTTGTGTCGACGGCTGCTCAATTCAATAATGAGCAACTTACTGCCATCTATAACTGGTTCAATGATAGGTTTCGCTTTATCAACCTTGGGGCTGGGTCACGATTAGGTCGAAATTTTACTGCTAACTTGATTGAGGAGCAGAAACAAAATATTACCCCTATTATTGCTTTGCTTAAGTCTGCTGATTTTGGAATCACAGACGCTGATGTCAAGCACAAAGAATTATCCGCTGAAGAAATTAAAGCTGCCTATCCGCCTTCAGTGGTTCGAGACATGGAAAGTGCCGGTAAATTAACCGGACTTAAAACGCTTGAAATCAGCTTCAAGCATAGCGGGGCATCCGGAAAAGATTCTCTTATCGATTTTACTGAAGAATCAGCTGGAACGCAGCGTTTCTTCTCTCTAGTAGGACCTTGGCTAGATATTTTAGAACACGGCTATACCGTGCTGATTGATGAGCTTGAGACCAGTCTGCACCCTATGCTTGTATTGGAGTTTTTAAAATTGCTTTTCAGTTCAAAGTTAAATACGAAAGGGGCACAAGTCATTTTCGCGACCCACAATCCGATCCTTTTGGATACAGATATCATCCGGCGGGACCAGGTCTGGTTCACCGAGAAGGACGATAATGGCGCAACCCACCTTTATCCCTTGACGGATTACAAACCGCGCAAAACCGAATCTTTGGTCCGAGGTTATTTAGCCGGGCGCTACGGTGCTATCCCTTTTATTCCAGAAGGATTGAAAATCAAATGAGCGTAAAACGCCAGAAAAATCGGAATCCGTTCTCGCGACGCTCCATGGTACCCAGATCTTCAGGGAAAGCGATTCTGATCGTTACTGAAGGTGAGAAAACTGAGCCGGATTACTTGGAAGGATTTCGTAAGCACCTCAAGCTTCAAGCGGTTGATATTGAAATCACGAATGCGGACGGTACCGATGCCTTAAGTGTCGTTGATTATGCGATTAAATTGCGGGATGAGCGGAAACGGGAGGTAAAACGCGGATGCACAATTCCTTACGATTCCGTCTGGGCGGTTTTCGATACCGAGCGCGCCGATACGAATCCCAAACTCAAGGATGCTCTCCATAAGGCTGGTGTGTATAAAATCAATGTGGCTATTTCCAATCCGTGTTTCGAATTCTGGCTGCTGCTTCACGATGAATTCACCACCGCTCCGTTTGCGAAATGCGAGAATGTCATCCGGCGGATAAAAGACAAATTCTTACCGGATTATGAAAAGGGCAATATCCCAGTGGAAAGTTATATTATTAAAATTCCAACTGCCGTGCGCTACGCCGAACAATGCCAGCACCATCACAAAACAGCAGGGACGGAGGGCAATCCCTCCACCGGTGTTTATCTGCTGGTCCGTGAGATGAACGAAGCGACACGGGAGCATTTTAGATTGGACCTCCCTTTGAGCAAAGTACGATAATTGCAAATATAAAGCAAAATTGTGATGAAACTTACTCCAGAACAAAAGATAGCTATTTTTCGCAACCTGTTCAAAGGGCGGGATGATGTTTTTGCCTTACGTTGGCAAAAGGCGGACGGTTCTGCTGCTGGCTATGCCCCAGTATGCCGGAATGAATGGAAGAAAGAAATTTGCCGAAAACAGCAGGGAGGAAAATGTCGGGAATGTCCAAATGCTCAATATGCGGTGCTGCAGGATAGGAATATCGAAGAACATCTGCGGGGATTGAACACCGTAGGTGTCTATCCTATACTTCCTGATCACAGCACCTGCTTTCTGGCGGTTGATTTCTTGCAAGGCTCGTCCCCGCCACTGGTGGGGCTGTAGACGTAAAATTGACTATTGAAGAATGAAATAGTATAAACTATATAGAGATATTTGAATGAATGCAGCGAATCATTTATTTACCGATGTAACCAAGATTGGGAAAGATGAATGTTTTTGTGTTTAAAATATTTTTTTTATTTGAATAATGTCAGATTTGATTAGTTCGGGTTCGAATGGAATTGAGAAAGAAGTTGAAGCATTGGTGCGCAATCGTGGATGCGTAATTTTTATGGGGGCGGGCTTATCCATTCCCCCTTCGGGGAATTGGAGTAGCACTGCAAAAGAATTTGCTAAGTATTGCGGTGTACGCGCCTCTAAAGGGAAAGAAAAGGAAACAATTGACAAATGTATTAAAAAAAATCCAAGTAAATTCGATGATAAATTTCGCGACTTATTCCAAAAAGATAATGCCGCTCAGAGAACCGCCTATACTTATTTAATAAAATTGCATTTTAAAGCATGGGTGACAACAAATTTTGATCCTTGGTTCCATAATAATACTCCTGGGAGTAATATCAATTTTTGTAAAAAATATCCTGATATTTCTATGAATACAGGTCTTTCAAATAGGTTGTTTTATATACATGGCTATTTTAATTCAGAGGACAAAAATTGTTTTGCTAAAGATATGGTATTTGGAAAAAGATCTTTTAAAGAAGCATATGGGCCCGATAGTCTGTTGCCAGGTTTTTTACTTAATTTATTCACCTACGAGAATGTAATATTTGTTGGTTTTGATCCTAGTGAAGAATACATCAGGGACGTGATAGAAAGATCAAATCATATTAGAGGTAAAATACAAAGACAAACAGGAGTTGGAATTACTACTAAAAGATATATTATGTGGAAAATATGTGAAGGTATTAGTGATAAGGACAGGGAAGAGTGGAAATTAAAAATATCACTTTTTAACTCGCTAGAAATCATTCCATTTCTTTATAATCCTATTGAGAAAGATCATCGAGGATTAGAAACGATATTTCGGAATTGGGTGGGAAAATTTGTTGGGAGCCCCGCACCTTTTGAAAGTGATTTTGCCCAATGAAACTGAATAAGGAATAAACTATGGAAAAAGATTTCTTTAAATCGTTAAAAGAAATAGATCAACTTTTGCAGAATGATCCAAATAGCGAAGTAATCATTTCTAGGCTTACTATTCTTATAAGAAGTAACATTAGTTTAAAACAGTATTGTTTTGATAGTTTACCAAATCCTGATTGGCTAGAACCGCTTTGGAATATTGGTTTTTTTAAAACCCCGCCCTTACCTGAAGCTATTGGTACGTCTACTTCGTTTGCTCCATGGCCCGAATCGCGTTGTTTAGCTCGGATGGCGTTGCAGAAACCTGATTTAGTCATGAATATCATTCTTCAGATTCCAGACAATGGAAATGTTTGGGTTTATGAAGATTTGGTTGATGCAGCATTAAAGATGCCACCAGAAGTATCGATTCGATTACTTGATAAGGTAAAGGGGTGGATGCAAAATCCAATACCAAATATGCCCTTGCCGACCAAACTGGGAGATTTGGTTGTTTATTATGCCAAAGGGCAGCAAAATGCCGCCGCATTTGAGTTGGCCGGGAAGCTTTTTGAGATTTTGCCGGATCCTAATTGGTCCGAGGCAGTTTATGATGACCCATATGGATTACCTCCCGAACCAAAAATAAAATGCAATGTGTGGGATTATAAAGAAAATTTAAAAAAATGCATTCCTGAGTTATGTAAGCTATCTGGGTTGAAAACTCTGGAATTTCTTTGTGATCTATTAGATAAAGCCATTAAATATTCTAGAGAAAAAAGTGAAAAAGATAATATAAAAGATTTTTCTTGGTTTTGGCAGCCGGCTATTGAAGATCATGAGCAGAACCATCCTTACGAGTTTAAAAGCATATTAGTGAATCAGGTTCGAGATACTGGCGAATGGCTAATCGATAAGGGGAGTTATTCTATAGATGATATTTTAAAGGCTTTTGAGAAGCATCAATGGAAAATTTTCTTACGCATCGAATTGCATTTGTTACGAAAATTTGCGGAGAAGGCACCCAAGCTGGTCGAAAAACGATTGATTGATCGAAAAATGTTCATTGACTCAGCAGTTTACCATGAATACACATTGCTTTTACAGGAGCGTTTCAATTTACTATCTCCGGAAAAGCAGCACGTAGTTTTAGGATGGATTGATAAAGGGCCAGATATTAGTAAGTTTAAAAGATATTTCAAAGAAGAGATGAAGCGGGAACCGACATCAGAGGAAGTTTCGAAGCGACGGAGATTCTGGCAATTTGAGTGGTTCTTTTTTATTAAAGATCATTTGCAAGGCAAGTATAAAAAGAATTATGGAAAATTGCATAAAGAATTCGGTGCTCCAGAATATTCCGGATTTCGGAGTTATTCTTCAAGTTGGTGGGGCTCCACAAGTCCAAAGGATACACAGGAACTTCAACAAATGGCTGTGCACGATTTGATTAAATACTTACAGGATTGGAAACCTACAAATGATCCGAAATCTCCTTCGCCGGAGGCCTTGGGAAATACTTTTACTGCAGTTGTAACCACCTCTCCACAAAAATATGCTGACGATGCCATCAAATTCAAAAGTGTATATCCAATTTATGTCAGATCATTTTTGCGCGGATTGTATGATGCATTGAACCAGAAATCAATTTTTAATTGGGTACCAGTTCTTGAATTATGTAAATGGGTAATTGATCAACCAATCAAAATAACCGATAAAAATATTTTACCTGAAATGGAAGATGATTTGGATTGGGGGAACACGCGGAATGCCATCGCCAACCTTCTGTCAATAGGGTTGGAGGATCGCGATGGGGCGATTTCGATTGAATATCGAAAAACTGTGTGGTCAATTCTTGATCCTCTTACGCATGATTCTGAGCCCACATTAGAATACGAAGAAAAGTACGGCGGATCAAATATTGATCCCTCTACTATGTCAATCAATACGACTCGCGGCGAAGCGATGCATGCCGTCATCCGTTATGCTCTTTGGGTGCGACATGATTTTGAAAAATCTAAAGATGACATGCGAATTGATGGGGGATTTAAGGAGATGCCAGAGGTTAGCCAGATATTAGAAGAACGTTTGGATATTTCCAAGGAACCGACCCTGACGATACGCTCGGTTTATGGACAATGGTTCCCTTGGTTGGTATATTTGGATAAGGAATGGGCTAAAGTAAACGCGGATAAAATATTTCCAATTGATACAGCGAATAAGGATTTATTCTATGCATCTTGGGATGCCTACGCTATTTTTTGCCAAGCTCAGGACGAAGTGTTTGATGTTATAAAGAACCAATATGCTTATGTTGTTGATAATCTTGGGGTTGATAGAACGGAAACAAGGATAACAAATCCGGATGAGAAATTAGCCCAGCATCTGATGGTATTGTATTGGCGTGGGAAAATTGAAAACGATGAACCTGGTGGAATTCTCCAGCGATTCTGGAAGAAGGCTTCCCCGCAGTTGCGCGGGCAGACGTTGGGTTTTGTCGGTCGGGCATTGCAGAATACTTCAGAGGATATCCCGTCAAAATTCCTCGATAGGCTGAAATTGCTGTGGCAAAACCGTTTGAATGAGGCTAAAAATGCTGGTGATCTTGAAATCTGCAAAGAAGAGATAGAAGCTTTTAGTTGGTGGTTTTTGTCTGGAAAGTTTTCGGATGAATGGGCAATAGAGAATTTACGCAAGGCACTAAGAATTACTGGTGAGATCGAAATGAATCACCTTGTGATGGAGAAATTAACTAAACTCGTTAAGACAATGCCCCTGGAAGTAGTCGAGTGCCTGGATTTAATTGTTCGCGGCGATCGATCACGATGGACCGTTCTGGGAATAAGCGATTACATAAGAACTATACTGAGTGAAGCCCTTAAAACAAAGTTCGCTTCTAAAGCTGAAGAAGTTGTTAATAACCTTTTGAGTCAAGGCCATTTTGGATTCCGTGATTTGTTAGAAAATAATGGAAAGAAGTAGGGGAGGGTTTTAGCCCCTCCCGTACATAGCGGCATAAAGAATTAAAACCGGCCCCTACATTAAGAAATGCATAATACCCTCCGCCAACGCAAACCTACCCGAAAAACAGGCATCGACTACACCCGGCCAGGGTTCTATTTTGTAACTATTTGTACAAAGGAAAAAGAAGAAATATTGGGGAAGGTCGTTGGCGAGAACATGGAGCCGAACGACTATGGCCGCATCGTCCAGGAATGCTGGCTGGCGTTGCCCGGTCATTATCCCTGTTGCCGGCTGCACGAATTCACGGTCATGCCCAACCACGTACACGGGATCATTGAAATTGTCAGGGGGTCGGATGTGGGACAAAATTTTTATGTAGGGGAGGGTTTTAAACCCTCCCGTACATTAAAGCCCGAAGAATTGCAACCCGCCCGTCTTGATAAACCCGCCCTATATACCAACCCCGCCCGCTCTTCATCATCCCATCCCGCCTCTTTATCCGAAATCCTCCGCGGCTTCAAGACCTTCTCCGCCCGGATGATAAACCAAAAATATCCCGACGGCCTCTTCCAATGGCAGCGCTCGTTCCATGACCGCGTGATCCGCGACAAGGGCGAATTGACCGCTATCGGCCGCTATATCCTTGAAAATCCGCGCCATTGGCCGGACGATGATGAAAATCTTAACGTAGGGGCGGGTTTTAAACCCGCCCGTTCATAAGAAACGGATTTATGTAGGGGAGGGTTTGTAACCCTCCCGCTGATTTCGAACTACCCGATATTTCAATTCAATGTTATTTGTAATATTTCCGGGTCGGTTTGAAACCGACCCCTACATGAAGATAAATAAACGTAGGGGCGGGTTTAAAACCCGCCCGTACATAGCAGCATAAAGAATTTAAAACCGCCCGCTCCTAAATACCCGAAAATCATCGTTTAATAGGATCCCCTCCCATGAACTACGTCCCCTTAAGAACCTACTCCGTCTTCTCCCAGGGCGCGGGCGCCGTGGACGCCGCCTCCCTTGCCGATATCATGGAGAAGGCT
Source organism: Thermodesulfovibrionales bacterium (assembly GCA_022865525.1). Taxonomy (GTDB): domain Bacteria; phylum Nitrospirota; class Thermodesulfovibrionia; order Thermodesulfovibrionales; family SM23-35; genus JALHSV01. The sequence continues at coordinate 115 of JALHSV010000133.1, read as the reverse complement.
GGGCTGCCCTACCTGCCGCTTTGCGACCCCATGTCGCTGATCGGCTGGGAGAGATTCAAGAAAGAGGCCGTTCGCCGCGGCCTGAAACCGCTGCTGGGCACCGAGATCAAACTGC
>JALHSV010000132.1 GCA_022865525.1 Thermodesulfovibrionales bacterium | reverse complement strand
CTTTAGTCTTCATCTCTCTCTCAACATCAAGGTCTTTTTTATGGTCAAGCGGACCACGCCAGCCCCTTCTTTTATCGAGCTCTCGGAGACCTTCCTGTACAGCTTTTGCAGCTGACGCCTGAGCTTTTCTATCAAGGGTTGTGTACACCCGGAAGTTCCCTTTGTAAACAGTCTCAATACCATATTTATCTTCCAGATATTTTCGAATATATTCTGTGAAGTAGTTGTTCGCATCGAGGCCTTTTCTCATGCTTGAGAGATAGACCGGTTGCTTGAGGGCATTCTCCCTCTCAGCCTTTTTCAAATACCCTTCTTCCGCTATCCGCGACAGCACGATATTTTGTCTCTCCCGGGCTTTCGCGAGGTCGTTGAAAGGTGAATACAGCGAAGGTGCCTTAATAAGGCCGGCGATGAGAGCGGCTTCCGACAACGTAATGTCCTTCACCGATTTGCCGAAATAAATCCGTGAAGCCATCTCAACGCCGTATGCACCATGACCGAAATAGATCTTATTGAGGTACAATTCGAGAATTTCTTTTTTGTCGAGGTTCTTTTCTATTTTTATTGCCAGGGCAGCTTCCCTGATCTTTCTCTGAATCGTCTTTTCCGGTGTCAGGAAAACCACCTTGACGAGTTGCTGTGTTATGGTGCTTCCGCCTTCCTTCAGACCCACATGGATGATGTCCTTGATGAAAGCCCTTGCTATAGCGAGATAATCAATGCCTTTATGTTTCCAGAAGCGTGCATCTTCAACTGCCACGACTGCATTGATCATGAATTCGGGAACAATGTTCAAAGGGACAAAAATCCCTTTCTCTGCCTTGAGTTCACCGATCAGCACATCGTCGTCGGCATATATTTTTGTGCCTCCTGCCGGTTTATACTGTTTGATTTCCTCGATAGACGGTATGCCCATGCTGTAGGCAACATACCCACCGGCAGAGATCCCGAGAAGAATAGAAAGGAACGCGAGGATAATAATCAGTCTTCGGCTCATGATTTTATCAATTATACTCTTGATGAAAAAAACATGTCAAAGACAGAAAAGCCATTCCCTGGCAAAACATATCTACAAAAATAACCTTTCAAATCCCCCCATACCCCCCCTTTCTTTCGCCTCGGCGAATCCGCCTGAGTGCGGAAAAGGGGGGCGCGGTGGGATTACCGATTGACTAAAAAATACTCCTAAGGTTAATATCTGTATTATGCGTCAACACGCAGATTATGTGCCCCTCCATCTGCATTCAGAATATAGCCTGCTTGACGGAGCGATACGATTAAAAGAACTAGTGGAACAGGCGGCTGCGTTCAGAATGCCTGCGGTGGCGATCACAGACCACGGCAATCTTTTCGGGGCAGTAGAAATGTATCGCCTTGCTACAAAGGCCGGGATAAAACCGATCATCGGCAGCGAAGTCTATATCACACCGGGAAACCATCTCGAGAAAAAACATGGCAATGACAGTGAAGACGCATCTTTTCATCTTATCCTGCTTGCCAGAGACAATCATGGATACCGGAATCTTGTGTCACTGGTTACCAGGGCGTATACCGAGGGTTTTTATTACAAGCCGAGAATAGACCGTGGCCTGCTTGAACAATACAGCGGAGGATTGATCGCCCTGACAGCGTGTATGAAAGGTGAAATTCCCTCTTACCTTCAGAAAGGGATGATTGATAAAGCCCGGGAGAAAGCTCTTGAGTACAAACACATCCTGGGGCCCGAAAATTTTTATGTTGAACTGCAGGATAACGGGTTGCCTGAACAGGAAGATCTGAATCGAAAGCTGTTTGATCTGGCCAGGGAGCTCCATATCGGCATCGTTGCGACCAATGACTGTCATTATATGAAAAGGGAGGATGCACGGGCGCATGATATTTTACTCTGCATTCAGACAGGGAAAACCGTCAATGAAAAGAACCGGCTCCGGTTTCAGTCGGACGGATTTTATTTTAAATCACCGGAAGAGATGAAGCATGCTTTCAGGGAAATTCCTGAAGCAGTTCTCAATACGAGGGCAATTGCTGAAAGGTGCAGTGTGGAATTCAAGCTGGGAGCTAACCTCCTGCCGAGATATGAACTGCAGGGGAAATCACCTGAGTCGCTCCTCGAAGAACTATCCCGTGCAGGTCTACTCAACAGATTGGGACAGGCTCCGCATGCAGTTTACAACCAGCGTCTGGGAAGGGAGCTTGATATCATTGAAAAGATGGATTATGCATCCTATTTTCTGATCGTCTGGGACTTCATCAGCCATGCAAAAGAGAAGGGAATACCCGTCGGCCCCGGCAGGGGATCAGCTGCGGGCAGTCTTGTATCATACTGCCTTGGCATTACGGATATTGATCCGGTTAAATATAATCTCCTCTTTGAGCGCTTTCTCAATCCCGAACGAATCAGCATGCCTGATATCGATGTTGACTTCTGCAAGGACAGAAGGGCGGAAGTTATTTCATATGTTGCTGAAAAATATGGAAAGGATCATGTCGCACAGATTATTACCTTTGGAACGATGGCGGCTAAGGCAGCTATCCGCGATGTTGGAAGGGCGCTTGACATGCCCTACGGAGAGGTTGACAGGATCGCAAAGCTGATACCGAACACCGTGCATATAACGATTCAGGATACCCTGCACACTGAAGCCCAGATGAAAGCCATGTATGAAAACAATCCGAAGATAAAGGAACTGATCGACACGGCAATGCGGCTTGAGGGCCTCAGCAGGCATGCTTCCACGCATGCCGCAGGGGTCGTAATCTCCCCGGCACCCTTAACAGATTATACGCCTCTTTACCGGAATCCTTCTGATGGTACTATCATGACACAGTTCGACATGCTCTCTATCGAAAGGATAGGCCTCTTAAAATTTGATTTCCTTGGATTGAAGACCCTCACGGTCATCAATAAGACTCTCACCTATATGAAGGATAAAGGGAAAGAACTATCATTCAAGGATATATCGTTTGACGACCAGAAGACGTATGAACTCCTCTCTTCGGGAAATACCACGGGTATCTTCCAGCTCGAAAGTCCAGGGATGAGGGATCTTCTCGTCAAGATCTCTCCGAACAGGTTTGAAGATCTCATCGCCATTGTTGCGCTTTACAGGCCCGGCCCTATGGGAAGCGGCATGATCGACGAATTCATCAAAAGAAAAAAGGGAAAGATCCCTGTAAAGTACGATCTGCCCCAGCTCAAAGAGATATTAGACGAGACATATGGCGTTATCCTCTACCAGGAGCAGGTCATGAGGATCGCAAATAAACTCGCGAATTTTACCATGGGGCAGGCGGATATTCTTCGCAAGGCCATGGGCAAGAAAAAACCTGAAGAGATGGAAAAACAAAAAGAAACATTTATTCAGGGAGCGGTGGCAAACGGCATCCCTGAAAAAAAGGCGATGCGCATCTTTGATCTTATGGCGTATTTTGCAGAATACGGTTTCAATAAATCTCATTCCGCTGCCTACGCATACGTGGCATACCAGACCGCATATCTGAAAGCCCATTACCCTGTTGAGTTCATGGCAGCGACGTTGAGTGCCGACATGGACAATACGGACAAGATCGTCAAGTCGATAGCCGGCTGCAGGGAAATGGGGATAGAAATCCTGCCGCCTGATATGAATCTCTCAGGGAATGAGTTTACGGTTGTCGGAAGCTCAATACGGTTCGGACTTGAGGCGGTGAAAGGTGTTGGCTCGGCTGCCATAGAGTCAATTGCCGAAACGCGTGATGCGACCGGCCCCTTCACATCTATCTCAAATTTCCTTGAACGGGTTGATCAGCGGAAGGTCAACAAAAAGGTGGTTGAAGGCCTCATCAAAGCGGGTGCTTTTGATTCACTTGAAGGGAGCCGGGCCCAGGCGATGGAGACCATGAACAGAATGCTCAGCGGCGCAAAGAGTTGTGCCGGACGGGTATTCGGACAGCAAAGCATTTTTGGCGACTCCGGGGAGGCGGAAGCAGACGTTTTGCCTGAATGGAATAAGGATGAACTGTTGAAATACGAAAAAGAAGCTCTTGGCTTTTATATCACAGGGCATCCATTAACCAAGTACTCCGCCTATTTCAAAAAAGTGGGGACCACGAGAATATCTGAACTCGAAGAGGTCAACGATGGCCAGGAGGTCAAGGTAGCCGGAATATTGACGGCCATACGGAAAATCCAGACCAAATCAAAGGCCGAGATTATGGCATACTGCACCCTTGAAGACCCCGAGGCAAACATCGATATCATTGTATTCCCTGAACTTTACAAGTCGAGCATAACTATCCTGGAGAAAGATACCCCCCTCCTTGTAAAAGGTACCCTGGATAAAACAGAAAAGGGAATTAAGATTGTTTCAAACGAAATATCACGGTTGGATGTCATGGAAACACAGCAGGCACGGAAAGCTGAATTGACCCTGAAGTTGCCGTTGTCAGACGGGATACAGCTTCAAACGCTTCGCTCGATTCTTCGGGCTGACAGCACAGGGCGCTACCCCCTTTATCTGAGAATTATGCTCAGGGATACTGAAACATTAATAGAGACGGGCATGAAGATCTCCGGTGATAACGAAATGATTAACCGGATAGAAGCAATAGCAGGGAAAGGAGCTGTGGTGTTCCAATGATACGATATTGCCTTGAATTTGAAAAACCAATTGAAGAACTCGAAATCAAGATCGAGGAGCTGAAAAGGGTATCCGACGGGAAGGAAATTGACATATCGGGAGAAATCAGAAAGCTCGAAAAAAAGGTCAGGGATCTTCGTTCCGAGATTTTCACTTCGCTCAGTCCGTGGCAGAAAACCCTCATAGCACGGCATCCTGACAGACCGTATACCCTGGATTATATCAACACGATCATGACTGATTTTATCGAATTGCACGGCGACAGGAGGTTTTCTGATGATCCCGCAATTGTTGCAGGCATGGCAAAATTGCAAACCGTTCCTGTTGTCATCGCCGGACATCAGAAAGGACGCGGAACAAAGGAGAGGATATTCCGCAATTTCGGACAACCCCAGCCGGAAGGTTACCGGAAAGCTCTCAGGGCGATGAAACTCGCCGAAAGATTCAAACGGCCTCTGATAACCTTTATTGATACCCCGGGTGCGTATCCCGGGATCGGTGCAGAGGAGAGAGGTCAGGCAGAGGCTATTGCAGTTAACCTAATGGAGATGTCACGGCTCAAGACCCCTATCATCTCAATTGTCATCGGTGAGGGCGGGAGCGGTGGAGCCCTTGCCCTGGGAGTTGCTGACCGCCTGTATATGCTCGAACATTCCTGCTACTCCGTCATCTCACCTGAAGGATGTGCTGCGATCCTCTGGAAGAAGGACGGTGATCTCGGCATTGCAGATTTTTCAAAGGCAGCAGATGCTCTTAAACTGACGGCGCAGGATCTCCTGCGTTTTAAGATAATCGATGGAATAATCCCTGAACCTCACGGCGGAGCTCATAGAAATCCTGAAGAAACAGCAAAGAATATCTCGGAATATCTTGTTGCTGCTCTTGAAGAACTGAAAACCAAGACCCCGGGGAAGCTTCTTGAAGAGCGGTATCGGAGATTCAGGAAAATCGGGAGCTTCATCGAAGAGGCGGAATAAATACTATTCTCTCGTTGCCCGGGATACATTTCCGCTCATGATAAAAAAAAGATGAGCTTCCGCTGAATACGCATGCCGCAGAGACTTTCTACCATACCTTCAAAACCGGGTGTCTATGTATTTAACGACACCAGACAAAAAGTACTGTATGTCGGCAAAGCAAAGAATCTCAGAAACCGCATAAGAAGTTACTTCCAAAAGAAATCGGAACTTGATCCCCGCAAGGCCTCCATGATGAGGGATGTGCATGACTTTTCCTATATTGTCACCGGGAATGAACTCGAGGCCTTTGTACTTGAGGCAAATCTTATCAAGCAATACAAACCGCGTTTTAACATCATTCTGCGTGACGACAAAAATTATCCTTATCTGAAACTGACTGTTCATGAGGAGTGGCCGGGGATCGAGGTCGTGAGAAAAATTATAAGGGACGGTGCCCTGTATTTTGGCCCCTACGTCCCTGCGGGTGCTCTGTGGGATATCCTTGCCTTTATCAGGAGAAACTTCCGGATACGGGATTGCCGTTTTTCATTCAATAAACCGATGAAGCCCTGTATTCAGCATCAGATGGGAAGATGTGTCGCGCCATGTACGGGATACGTCAGCAGAGAGGACTATGGAAAACTGATTGACGAAATCAGGCTTTTCCTGAATGGTGAGAAAAAGGACCTTATCGGTAATCTTCAAAAAAAGATGCTGAAGCTTTCTGAAGAGATGAAGTATGAAGAGGCTGCCGGAATACGGGACAGAATCAGGGCAATCGAGCGTGCCATGGAATCCCAGAAGATTATCGCTCCGGAACTCGGAGATATTGATGTCATAGGCTTTCATCAGGAGGGGAGTGAAGTCCTGTTCAAAATCTTTTTTATCCGAAAAGGGATTATGATCGGATCAAAAGATTTTCTGGTGCACACTATAAGGGAATTTCCGGATAAGGAGTTGCTGCATGAGTTTATCATGCAGTTCTATTCGAAGGAGATTATTCCGCCTGCTGAAATAGCAGCTCCTGTTCTCCCGGAGGAGGCTATGACACTGGAGGGATGGCTCGGACAGCGCATGGGGAAGAGGGTGAGGATCAGGAAACCGGTGAAGGGGAAGAAAAGAGAGCTTGTTGATATGGCCATGGAGAACGCGAACTTTACGTTCAGGGAGAGGAGAGCGATGACGACCCGGGAGATAATACTCGATGTTCAGGAGCGGTTGAATCTTGTCCATACTCCCGGAAGCATTGGGGGCTTTGATATTTCGAATATATCGGGGGATGAGGCGGTTGGTGCATTTGTGTACTGGGAAGAAGGGGCTTTCGACAGGGACCGTTATAGAAGGATGAGAATCAAAACAGTCAGGGGGGTTGATGATTATTCGATGATGGAGGAGTTGATTGAACGGATTATCAGGAATCTTGAAGGCAGTATCCCGGACCTTCTTCTGATTGATGGTGGAAAGGGACATCTGGAGATTGCAAAAAAAGTTTTGGAAAAAAATTGTGCGGTATTGAAAAAAGTACCTGAGATCGTTGCGGTCGCAAAAGACCCTGACCGGGCATTCCTGACAACGTTGGACAAACCGGTGAATCTTGAAGACAGAAAACGGTCATCCCTTCTCCTGAAAAGCATACGTGATGAAGCCCACAGAGCTGCTGTCGGGTATCACAGGAAATTACGGGGGAAGGCTCTTTTAACATCGCCGCTTGAAAGTGTCACCGGAATAGGGAAAAAGCGCAGGCTTGAACTATTACGGGTTTTTGGTAGCGTAGAAAATATAAAAAATGCTACCATCGAAGCAATAGCCGGTCTGAAAGGTTTTAACAGGATTGTTGCTGAGAATCTTTTGAGGGAACTAAGGTAATTCACCATGAATATCTATATTTCAGGTTCGATGGCATATGACAGGATCATGGATTTCCCCGGTAAATTTTCTGACTACATACTACCGGATAAAATTCATGTCCTGAATGTCTGTTTCAATGTCAACGGCCTGTCAGAGCAATTTGGCGGTACCGCCGGCAATATTGCTTATACGCTCAGTCTTTTGGAAGAGAAGCCGTTGATTATCGCAACAATCGGGAAAGACTACCAGCAGTATTATGCATGGCTTGGGAAAAACACTATCCCGGTGCATGGAATTACAATCATTCCCGAAGAGTTTACTGCGGGTGCTTACATCACGACCGATCAGGCGGACAACCAGATTACAGGATTCAATCCCGGAGCAATGAAATATCCGTCCGGATACCGGTTTGATGACGCACCTCCTGAACAATCTGTTCTCCTGATTGCCCCCGGCAACCTGCAGGATATGATCGAATATGCATCGCTCTGCAGGCAGAAAGGGATCCGCTATATTTGTGATCCCGGTCAATCTCTTACAAAATGGGAGGGTGAAGCCCTCAGGACCTGGCTTGAAGGTTCCATGATGCTCATCTCCAATGATTATGAACTTGAGATCATCATGAAGATGACCGGAATGAATAAAAAGGATCTGTTGCAGTTAACAGGAATGATTATTACAACACTGGGAGAACAGGGTTCTCTGATAAGCACAGCAGATTCTGATGTTCATGTGCCTTCGATACGGGTTGAGCATGTTATAGACCCGACCGGTGCAGGAGATGCATACCGGGCAGGGCTGTTAAAAGCTATTGTTACCGGGAAGGATATACAGACTGCCGCACGCTTGGGTTCGGTTGCTGCTGCATATGCAATCGAAAAATATGGTACCCAGGAGCATCACTTCCTGTATGATGATTTCGTGGAAAGGTACAGAAAGCATTTCGGAGAGTTTTGATCAACGAAGCTGCCATAAAAGCATACCTTCTGGAACGGTTCAATGACATTATTCATATCGATATTACGAGGATCGGATCAGGTGTTCAGGGATCAGGATTCCTCATCGAGATGAAAACATCAATGGGCGTCCGGTCATATGTCATAAAGACGCTTTTTCCTGAAGGGCTCGGTCATGACTACCCTTCAGACAGGGCAGCTGTATTTCTTCTCGACCTTGATGAATATAGAAATCTTCCCAAACACGTAAAGGCAACTGACGTTCTTTCGGAAATGGATGACGGATCAATAAGATCAATCGGTGGCGGAAAGGAATATTACCTGCTGATGGAAAGGGCAGAGGGGGAAGATTATTTCAATGATCTGAAATTGTTTTCAAAAAAGAATCGTCTTGATACATTAGATAGAAAAAAAATCACGTCGATGACCTCCTATCTTGCCGGCATACACGCTGTGAAAAAAGATTCGCCGGCTCTTTACCGGAGAAAACTGCGGGATACAGTCGGGCACGGGGAATGCCTGATGGGTGTTTTTGATACGTATCCTGACGGGATTATCCCCCCTCATGAAATGTCTAATATTATAAAAAAATCAATAGATTGGATAACACAACTTAAACTAAAACATGAAAGACTATCCCAGATACACGGAGATTTCCATCCGGGGAATATATGGTTCAAAGAAGTCGAAAGTCGAGAGTCTGGAGTCGACAGTCAAAACAATGATAATAATCCAACAATCCCCCTTAACCCCCCTTTAGAAAAGGGGGGCTGGGGGGATTTGAAGGAGAGAGAATATAGGGATGTAGAATTCATTCTTCTTGATCGGAGCCGCGGGCCGTGGGGAGATCCCGCGGATGATTTGACTGCGCTGACGATCAATTACATTTTTTTTTCAATAATCAACCATGGTGATGTACGAGGAGCGTATCGTGAAGGATTGCATCTCTTCTTCGATGAATATATCAGGGAATCCCGTGATGAAGAAATAACCGCAGTTGCTGCCCCATTCTATGCTTTCCGGGGAGCTGTTGTTGCAAATCCTGTCTTTTATCCTGAAGTGACGGCTGAACAGAGAAAACGTATCTTCAGATTTATTCTGAATGTGTTAGATGATGAAACGTTCAAGATTGAAAGGGTGAATGATTATTTACGGTGAAAACCGCATGTAGGTTTCCCAGTACGACAGGAGTTCTCGTGTTGCCCTGAGATCTCCGACACAGTATCGGGCGATATCAAGGCATCGGCCGGCCTTGAAAAGATCCTTCACCTCATACCCGGTAATGCCCCCTTCCTTGGGGCTTTTAATGCCGAAAGTCCTGCACCACATATCAAGATTGAATCTTCTTCGCGAAGCACCAAAAAATGTGAGCTGATCGAGCAGGTCTATGTGGATGTCTCCATATCTGTTCGGCATAAGGTCTTTTGTAGGTTTTATTTTGTTGACTGCAGTTCGTACCAGGATGAATGGACAGTCAAAGCCTCTGCCATTGAAGGTTATAAACTGTCTGTATTGCTTTATGATGTTCCAGAATTTTCGGATAATCTCCGTTTCCGTTCCCGTTTCGTAGAGAATGTCGTCTTCTTCAAAAGGAAGTAAAGGATTACCGGTTGTCTGAAAAAATACGAACCCTTTCTTTGAGTCAGGTTCGAGGAGCCCTATCGTGACAATTTCAGCTGTCAGAGGATAAAACGATAAGCGGTCTTTAATCTCCTCTTTTTCATCGTCTGTCTCGGCATACCTGAGAAGATATTCCTGAGTCGGCGTATCAAGGGATTCAAAATCTTTTCCAACGGTCTCGATGTCTAAAATTACTCTGGACATTTTCCTGCTATTATATATAAACATGATCCCTATTTCCAAAAATAGGTACACAATCCTGAAAAAAGGAAATTCAGGGGGAGGGTATCGTTATAACCCGTTAAAATTTCATAGTATTGGAAGATGGCATAAAAGGTGCTTATGCACCGACTTATTATCGTATAGGCAATTTGAGAATAAAAAATGCATTTGCAAGGAGGTCATGAATGAAAAGAATGATGCTTATAGGGAGTATGATTATTTTTCTTCTCATCACGTCTCTGACAGCTTCCGCGAATGATATCGGGACAGCGCGGCTCAGTCTCATCCAGGGCGATGTTGTTATCTTGACCAAGGATACCGGCAACGAATGGGTTGCGGCATCGATCAATCTTCCGCTTCTGCCGGAAGACAGAGTATGGGTTCCGGAGGATGGCAGGACAGAAATCCAGTTTCTTGGGAGAACATATCTCCGTGCAGACAGGAACACAGAAGTTACTATTACAAAATTTGCGTGGGACAGGGATTCTCATATTATCCAGACAGCTGTGGCTGAGGGCAGAGTATAT
>JALHSV010000131.1 GCA_022865525.1 Thermodesulfovibrionales bacterium | reverse complement strand
GATTAGCCCATATCACCGAAGAGATACTGTACAAGAGTAACTGCAGAAATAGCCGCGGTTTCAGCCTTGAGAATCCTTTTTCCGAGAGACATAACAAGAAATCCTTTCTCTTTTGCGAAAGTAACTTCTTCACGTGAAAAGCCGCCCTCAGGACCGATAAGAATCAAAAGTTCCCCCTCTCCCTTACCCTCCCCCACAAGGGGCGAGGGATTCTTGCTTCCCTTTATTGGTAATACCTTAACTGCTTCTGACAGTTTCATACCTTCTTCCTCATAAAATATGAATCCTTGAGGCGTTGATTGGGAAGCATAGGAAGTTAAAACTTTCTTCAATTCAACCGGTTCATGGACAACGGGAACCACACTTCTTCCTGACTGTCTTGAAGCCTCTTCAGCTATTTTTCTCCACCTCTTAACCCTTCTCGTATCTCTTAACTGGCTCCTCTCCGTGACCGCAGGAACGATTTCATTCACCCCGAGTTCAGTGGTTTTCTGTATAATCATATCCATTTTTTCACCTTTGAGGATACCCTGTATAAGAATAATATGCAGATGAGATTCATGGTCACAGAAGAACTGTTCAATAATCTCTGCAATGACTTCTCTTCTATGAGCTTTTATTATTGACGTCCTGAAACAGTTGCCGCTCCCATCAAAGACAATCAATTGCTCACCTTTACGACATCTGAGGACGGACAGGAGATAATGTGCTTTTTCGTCTGTGATTGACAGCCTGTTATCTGTCACATGAGCTGATGGCAGGAATATTCTTACCACGTCATTTTAAAAAGGGGCCGAGGGTTCAAGGATTCAAGGGGTCAAGTGAAAAGATTCTAAATATATTGAGAAATAATTCAACGCTTAAACACTCGAGCCCTTGGACCCTTGAATCCTTGAACCCTGTCTCTTTCATTTTTCCGCACCGATGAAAAGGTTCTTGATTTTTTCTTTAAACGACTTATTGACTTCATCGCCCGTTACATGCGCAAATTCCTCAAGCAGTTCTCTCTGCCGCTGCGTAAGGCTCTTTGGGACATCCACATAAATTCTTACGATATGGTCGCCCCTATGACTTCCCCCGAGTTTTTGAATACCCTTTCCTCTGATATGGAAGATTTTGTTTGACGGAGTTCCCGCGGGAATTTTGAGCTTATGTGTTCCGTCAATCAAGGGAACCTCGATCTCGGCACCCAATGCTGCCTGGGGGAATGAAACAGGAACATCACAATAGAGGTCATTTCCGTCTCTCTTGAAGAATGGATGTTCCTCTATGTTGAGATAAATATATAAATCTCCCCGGGGACCACCATGAAAACCCATCTCTCCCTCACCGGATATGCGGAGTCTTGAGCCTGTATCCACGCCGCCTGGTATCTTCACGGAAATGCTCTTATATGTCCGTATCCTGCCCTGACCTTTGCACGCCTTGCAGGGGTCGGTAATGATTTTACCGGCACCGCCGCATCGGTCGCATGTTTTGGCGATACTGAAAAATCCCTGCTGAATCCGTATTTGGCCCGCACCTCTACAGTTCGGACATGCCGATGGCATCTTCCCCGGAGCAGAACCAGATCCGTTGCAATCACTGCAGAACTCCCATCGTGGTATCTCTACCATCTTCTCGGTACCGAAGGCAGACTCCATGAGCGTTAACTCAAGATCATACCGGAGGTCATTTCCCTTTGCCGGCCTCGGTTTGCCCCGGCCTGTAAACGTTCCGAAAAAATCTCCAAAAATATCATCGAAGATGTCACCAAACCCCGTGCCGAACGGACTTTGCCCTGCTCCGACGCCCTCAGCAGTACCGAACCGGTCATAGTTCGTCCTTTTTTCAGCGTCAATCAGACAGGAATATGCCTCGTTTATTCCCTTGAATGTTTCTTCTGACTCTTTATTGTCAGGATTCCTGTCAGGATGATATTTTAAAGCAAGCTGCCTGAAAGCCTTTTTGATATCGGCTTCAGAGGCATCGCGCGAGACACCGAGGGTTTCGTAGTAGTCTTTCATATGCGATTCAACTTTATATTATAATGGATTGACCATAAATAAAGCGGGACTGCATCGACTTTTCGATGCAGTCCCCTTCCGTTCCCTGTTCCCTATCTACTGTCTACTGTCTACTTATTTTTGTCCTTGTCAACATCCTCGAATTCAGCTTCCACAACTTCTTCTTCAGGACCTTTAGCTCCCGTAGCACCGGCTTCGGAAGGTCCAGCTCCCGGACCTGCCTGAGCATCACCGGTTTTGTAGATGTGCTCCGCCAGTTTATGGGATTTCGTCATGAGATTTTCCGTTGCCGACTTTATTTCTGATGCCTCACTGCTTGTGTCTTTT